>DMJL01000106.1:0-4892 GCA_003451785.1 Bacteroidales bacterium | reverse complement strand
ATGCAAGACCCCGAACTTACCATTGATCGGGCAATGAAGGAATATTTACAATTGGGATATTCTGAAAACTGGATTAATCAACGGTTGAAGAGTATTGAGGTAAGAAAAGAATTGACAGATGAATGGAAAAAACGCGGGTACAAGGAAGGATTGCAGTTTGCAACACTTACTGACTTGATTACCAAAGCATGGAGCGATAAAACCACAAAGGAATATAAGCAACTTAAAGGGTTGAAGAAGGAAAACCTCCGCGATAATATGACCAACACCGAACTCATTTTAAACATGCTTGCAGAAGCATCTACAAAAGATATTTCGGTGGCCACCAATCCAAAGAATTTTGACGAAAGCAAAAAAGTGGCAACACAAGGAGGCAATGTTGCCCGTGTGGCAAGACTTGCTTTGGAGGCCAAAACCGGCAAAAAGGTAGTTACATCGCTTAATGCCAAGAAACTATCTATTCCTGGCAGTAAAACCTTAGAAGAAAATCCAAAGAAAAAATCCCAAGAAAAGTAATGGATTAGGAATACCTTACGAAAATATGAGATGCGTAAATTTTGTTTTTAGGATACTGGGCAGCAGTTTGCAAACAAAAGGCATCTCAATGAGTTTCTATCAACAGGACGACTCCTTATTAGATCCATTTAATTCGCATAAGAAACAGCTACAACAAAAAAAAATTGAATAAAATGACGAAACCCAGAGTACGATTTGCACCCAGTCCCACCGGTCCGCTTCACATGGGCGGGGTTCGGACAGCACTATATAATTACCTTTTTGCAAAAAAACACGGTGGCCACTTCCTGCTTCGCATAGAAGATACCGATCAGAACCGCTATGTGCCGGGTGCCGAGCAATACATCATGGACTCGTTGCGCTGGTGCGGTCTGCAGTGGGACGAAGGTCCCGACACCGACGGCCCCTACGGACCATACAGGCAAAGCGAGCGCAAGGACATGTACAGGCAATATGCTATGCAACTGCTCGAAACCGGCCATGCCTATTATGCCTTCGACACACCTGAAGAACTTGAAGAGATGCGTAAAAGGATTGAATCGGAAAAAACCGGCAACCCCCAATACGACAGTAGGTCGAGGCTCAGCATGAAAAACTCGCTAACACTTTCTGATGCAGAAGTGCAACAAAGACTCACTGCAGGATCCAACTATGTAGTTCGATTCAAAACGCCCGAAAATGAGGAAGTGGTACTCGAAGACATTATCAGAGGAACCGTGAAGGTGCAATCGTGGCAGTTAGACGATAAGGTGCTCTTTAAAAGCGATGGCATGCCTACCTACCACCTGGCCAATGTGGTTGACGATTACCTGATGAAAATAACACATGTTATCCGTGGTGAGGAATGGCTTCCATCCGCCCCGCTCCATGTTTTGCTCTACAAAAGCTTCGGCTGGGAAAGCAGCATGCCGCAGTTTGCGCACCTGCCTTTGCTTCTGAAACCCGATGGCAACGGCAAGCTCAGCAAGCGCGACGGCGACAGGCTGGGCTTCCCTGTTTTCCCCCTGCAATGGACTGACCCCTACACGGGCGAAAAATCCAGCGGTTACCGCGAATCGGGGTATTTCAAAGAGGCTTTTGTAAACATGATTGCTCTTATGGGGTGGAATCCGGGAACCGACCAGGAACTGTTTACTATCCATGAACTTATGGAACTTTTTTCTTTAGAACGGGTTGGCAAATCGGGGGCGAAGTTCGACCCCGAAAAAGCCAAGTGGTTCAATCACCAGTATTTAATTTCCACGCCAATAGAAGAAGTAGCCAAGGATTTTGAAAAGGTTTTGGATGGTAAAGGCCTAAAAACTGAGCCGGAGAAATTGCTCAAAATAACGGAACTCATGCGCGAAAGGGTCAATTTTGTTCCGGAATTATTAACACAGGCTGGCTTCTTTTTTGAAGCACCAGAGAATTACGATGAGAATTTTGCACGCAAAAAATGGACACCAGAAACTTCGGTTTTTCTGCTTAGATTAGTCGAAAAACTTAATCTCATAAATCCCTTTTATGCTGAAGAAATACATGATGCGCTACAACAATTTATAGAAACAACAGGCATTCCTGCAGGAAAGCTTATGCCGGGGCTTCGTCTGGCTTTGGTGGGTAGCGGAACCGGCCCCGAGATAAGTCAGATAATGGCAATTTTGGGAAAGGGGGAATCCATAAGCCGCATAAAACGAGCAGCTGAAAAGATTATGGTGTAAGGTAAAGGCATAGAGAAAAGTAGAAAAGAGATGAATAAAATTCTGAATCTTGAATTTAGGGCTATCAGCCTGTTGATAATATTGTTTTTGCTAACAGTTGGGTTATCGCACGGGCAAGTTACCCTACCGCGTTTGGTATCCGATGGGATGGTACTGCAAAGGGGCAGCGATACGCGTATTTGGGGTTGGGCAAGCCCAGGTGAGGCGATAGCTGTGGAATTTGTTGGTAGAAAATTCACAACCAACGCAGATAACGAAGGAAACTGGGAAGTGAAATTGGGAAGCTTAGAACCGGGCGGGCCCCACCGAATGGTAATTTCCGGGAGCAATGTTGTTACCCTAAGCGACATACTTATTGGTGATGTGTGGGTAGCATCAGGGCAATCGAACATGGAACTGCCCATGCGTAGGCTTTACTGGGTATATCCTGAAGTGATCGAACAAAGTGATAATCCAAATATCCGACAGTTTTGGGTACCTGAAGTATATTTTTTCGACGGTCCGCAAAAAAACCATCCCAGAGGCAGGTGGGTATCTGCTAATCCGGAAACCGTAACGGAATTTTATGCCGTTGCCTACTTTTTTGCTCTTGAGCTTTATGAACGCATTGGGGTTCCTATTGGAATAATTAGTTCGGCACTTGGTGGGTCGCCCGCCGAAGCATGGATGAGCGAGGATGCGCTGCTGGAGTTTCCGGTTCACTACAACGAGCTGCAAAGGTTTAAGGATGAGAATTTAAGAAGAGAAATCACCACCTCTGACAATAACCGCATCAATGCATGGTATGCGGAACTCAATCGGCTCGACAAAGGTTATAAAGGCACTCCTTCGTGGCGCGAGGTAGAAACAGACTTATCCCAATGGAAACCGATTGCTGTGCCTGGGCTTTGGAGGGGCACTGCCCTGGAAGGTACCAATGGAGTAGTCTGGTTTAGGAAAGATATTGATGTTCCGGCAGAAATGACAGGCAGGGAGGCCAAAATTATTTTAGGCTGCATTGTGGATGCCGATTCCGTTTTTATTAATGGTAGATTTGTTGGAACCACCAGTTTCCAATTTCCACCAAGGCGATACAATATTCCTGTTGGGATTCTAAAGCCTGGTAAAAACACGGTTGTGGTGCGCGTAATCAGCAATCAGGGACATGGTGGGTTTGTGCCCGATAAAATTTATGCTATAACAACTAAAACGGATACTATACAGCTTAGGGGAGAGTGGAAGTATCGGGTAGGATCCGTAATGCCACCATTGGCAGGGCAAACATTCATAAGGTGGAAACCCGCCGGGCTTTACAATGGAATGATTGCACCCATGCACCGCTACCGTATTAAAGGCGTGATTTGGTATCAAGGCGAATCGAATGCAGGCAGACCGGCAGAATTCCACAGTCTGTTTCCTGCTGTGATAAGCAACTGGCGCAACAAGTGGCAACAGGGCGATTTTCCGTTCCTTTTTGTTCAGTTGGCCAATTTTATGGAAGACTACGACCACCCTACCGAAAGCAACTGGGCATTGCTAAGGGAAGCACAGCTAAAAACACTTGCAGTTCCAGCAACCGGTATGGCTGTTACCATCGACATTGGCGAATGGAATGATATTCATCCGCTCAACAAGAAGGATGTGGGTCGCCGTTTAGCACTTGCTGCCCGGAAGGTGGCGTATGGCGAAACAGATTTAGTGCATTCCGGGCCTATTCTCAAGAGTAAAAAATTTAGAGGCAACCGCATCATACTCACTTTTGATAATGCGGCAAGAGGATTGAAAACGAGCGACGGAAATGCCCTGAAAGAATTTGCCATAGCTGGCGAAGATCGCAAGTTTGTTTGGGCAAATGCACAAATAAGGGGCAATAGGGTAATTGTGCGAAGCAATGAGGTAAGAAACCCTGTGGCAGTGCGCTATGCCTGGGCCAACAACCCCGATGAAGCCAACCTGATAAACAGCGAAGGACTTCCGGCATCGCCATTCCGCACCGATGCTTGGTAGTAGCCGGCGGTTATTACAAAACAATTGTGTTAGAGAAAATAAAACAGCGTGTAAAGGTCAAAATCAATTTAAAGTTGCAGGCAAATTTCTCAAATACGCAACAAATTACTGACAAATAAAATACAACACTAAGCTATTCGATACGCATTGAGTGTATTGCAACAAGCATCCCTTGAGCAAAAATTATCTCACCAAAATCCAAAGAACCTTTTTCGCAAAATAAAAAACCAATAGTAAGTTGCATTGTTTGAAAAAATCACTCTACTAATCTACAGATTGCGCAAAATTGGCAATAGAAAGGTTGTGTGGGTAGTAGATATGATGAGATGACGATGAATTGCTAATGCATAAATGGCTAGCAAACTTTTTTCTATCAACCAACTATCTAATAATTACCAGATATAAGTCGCTTTCAATAAATAAAAAAGCCCGACAATTATTGCCGGGCTTTTGGGGTGGAAGATGGGATTCGAACCCACGACCCTCAGAACCACAATCTGATGCTCTAACCTACTGAGCTACATCCACCGTGTTTGGGAGTGCAAATATACAAAAAAAAGTACTGAATGAATTTCTAAATAATTTTTTATCGCTAAATTCAATTCCAGGTAATGAATGATGCAATGCCCATGCAGGTGCATACATAGAACTAAAATGGAAGGGGTTTATTAAATGCTTGGCTTTCAATCA
>DMJL01000202.1:5359-12215 GCA_003451785.1 Bacteroidales bacterium | reverse complement strand
ATTTACCAAAGTAGAAATAATAAAACGAGCAGACAAATGATTTTTGGGTCATCCATTAATAATGCAAAATGCGAAACAATAGCCACGCAGCCAATAATGAATGAACTTCGTGCGGTTGCAACCATATTTGCTTCGCCTTATAAAGCAACAATCATTGAACTGCTTATAGGCGGATTTGCATTAACTTTGCCATGATGCTGCATTAGTATCAACAAATCAAAACACACAACAAATTTTCAATAAACCATGAAATGGGGCTGCCTTAGCAGCACAGATGTACTTTCTGAAACATCATAATCTTTTGGGTTTGCCTTGTTATGTTTTGATTTTTTAACCATTTTAAGATTGCTGCATCAAAAATTGTTTAGAAGCATAGATGCCAATAAGTTGTTTTTTTTTGAATGAAATTGATTAGTCCATGCCACTACCTGTAACCCCCAAGAAAACTTTTGGGCAACATTTTTTGCGCGATCAAGATATTGCCCGCACTATTGCGGAGAGTCTCACAGGCTTCGGCGGATACCATAATATTTTGGAGATAGGCCCCGGTACGGGAGTTCTTACAAAATATTTATTGGCAAATGAAAAATTTCAATGGAATGGCGTAGAACTCGATAGGGAGGCAGCTGCATATCTAAGGGAGCATTATCCGTCAATTTCGGAGCGGCTTGTGCAGGCCGACTTCTTGAAAGAACCTTTGGATAAATATGCCAACAACGGCCAATTGGGCATAATAGGAAATTTCCCCTATAATATCTCGTCGCAGATAGTGTTTAAAATTATTGAAAACAGTCATTTGATACCCGAAATGGTAGGAATGTTTCAAAAGGAGGTGGCAATGCGTATTGCAGCTCCCCATGGCAGTAAGACCTACGGAGTAATAAGTGTGTTCACCCAAGCTTACTATAAAGCGGAGTATCTTTTTTCTGTTGATGAACATGTGTTTTCTCCGCCCCCAAAGGTGAAGTCGGGGGTGATTAGGCTCACGCGAAAGTCAGAAGCCGTGCCCTGTGATCCGGCCAAGTTGTCGGTTGTTGTAAAAACCGCATTCAATCAGCGACGCAAAACCCTAAGGAATTCACTTTCTGGGCTGCAAATGAATTGGGAAAATTTGCCCGCACATTTTCCCAAGGAGCGCCCCGAGCAACTATCCTTGGCTGAGTTTTATTTGTTGGCTCAAAATTTTTGAATTTTTGCTTTGTTTAGGATAAAAATTACTATTTTGCACACGAAGTTGTATTTAGGCACAAAAGGGTAAACCTAAAGGACACTAATTATGAACGGCACAATCAAATTGAAGAATTTCGAGTTTTCGGCAATCGTCGGCAATCCCGATGATAGTCAAAAAGTATGTCAAGCTAATGCTTTCGATACTCCCAATGGTTTTGTTTTTGTTTTGGCAGTTTCGCAGAGAACCTATGGCGAGTTACAGCAAACCTGCGAAATCATAAATCAGAGGGCTCCATACTACCTTGAGAACGAAATTGTGGACGATCCTATAGAGGCAGTTGCTAATACTATGGTGTATATCAACGGCTTTCTTTTCGAGAAAAAGCGGAAGGATCCTAATTCGGTAGGAAATCAAGTAGGCATGTTATGTGTAGTCATCAAAGATCAAAAGGTTTATTACAGTTGGACTGGCGACGCATCGGTATCCTTATATACGGGTAAAAAAATTATCCACCTTACAGGAAAAGGCTTTCCGACCAAAGATTTTGGCTTAACCATTGAAAGTACCCACGAAGGTCTTGGAGTAAATAGGCATTTTGAGCCATTTGTAAGCTCTAGTCCTATAGTGCCAATTGATGGAGACTTTTTACTGCTCACAGTGGGGGGTGTTTTCTCCGACCTGCGAGATAATCAGTTGTTGGATTTGTTAGCCGATAGAATGCCAACCCATACCAAAGCACAAAAGCTACACAAACTAATCTCAGCATCACCACAAGCAAATTCAGCAGCTACTACCCTAATTAATTTTTACAACCTCGAACAATCCAAACGCACCTACGCCCCTGTGAAACCATTGGTAGCTGCAAGTGCCGACAAGGTGGCAGATGTTGCGAGCGTAAAAAGCAGACTTTGGAAGTGGAGGTATTTGTTAATAATCGTTGGGGTGCTCCTTGCGTCGTACATAATTTACGATCTGTTTTTATTCAATCCGGCAACTCCAACAACAGAAACCATTACAACACCAGCCATACCGGCAGAAGAGGTTACTCAAGAACCAGAAGTGCCACCAGCGGCCGCTACAGTGCAGCCAGAGCCGCAACAACCAGCTCAGGCAGCTACCCCGGCATTGCCTGAGGATGTTAGTTACACTGTGGTGCCTGGCGATACTTGGAACAGAATTTACCAGAGATTTTCGGTTTGTTCTTGGTTTATAAGAAATCACCCACCCAACCGTGGCAGATTTGATGGGGATGAAAATCCCATAGCAAATTCTGTGCTTATGATTCCCGTGAAATTCTCAGCAAGCCGCCGCCTTAATCCCAATTTCTACAGGGAATTTTCATTAGACAGGGTTGGAAATGCCTGCCAAAATGCAAACGAAGAATTTGTTAGGCAGTTTATGAGCAGGGCATCTGCTGCAAACTAAACTTTTTCAATTGGTTTCAAAACCATTTGAAGTGTTACCCTACTTTTTTGTTCCAGAAATATGGTGTAGTTCTCAAACATCTTATCTGCATTGGCACTTTCGTAATGCCTTATGGTTACGAGCTTCAGATCCTTGTTGTATTTAATGTTGAAATTTTTCTGCAAGTCGGCAAGTAGAGCAGGAGTATTTATCCTGTCGTAATCAAAACATACAGAAAAACTGATTGCCGAATTTTGCATCAGATTCACTTTTATGCTGTGCTTGGCAAAATCCGAAAAAATCCTTGATAGGTTTTTCTCAGCTATAAAACTAAAATCTTTAGGAAAAATAGAAACCAACATTTGGTTGCTTTTCCAAATGAAACTTGGAACCTTGTTGTCGTTTTCCGAAATATTGTTGATAATGCTCCCGGGCAAAGCAGGATCGGTAAACGATTTCACCCTTAGGGGAATGTTTCTACTCAAAAGCGGTTTTATAGTTTTCGGATGTATTACGGTGGCACCATAATAAGAAAGTTCTATAGCTTCCTGATAGCTGATATTAGGCAGCAGGCATGCATCATTATGAATCTTTGGGTCGGCATTGAGCAGACCTGGCACATCTTTCCAGATAACCACTTCTTTTGCCTTGAGGGCATACGCCAAAATCGCTGCTGAGTAATCTGACCCTTCGCGCCCAAGTGTGGTGGTAAACCCCTGATTGGTACTCCCAATAAACCCCTGTGTTATCACTATGCCAGGCTTGTTATTGTTGGAGCCTGCCATATAGGGCGATAGCGCTTTATTTGCTAATTGGGGTGTCAAGATCCAATCTACCGACGCATCGCGAAAATTAGAGTCGGTAACGATCAGCTTCCGGGCATCGTACCACTGATTGGCCACACCCACATAATTCAAATAATGGCTAACAATATAGGTGGAAACTATTTCCCCGCTTGATACAATCCGGTCGTACTCGTAATTGTAGCTTCTCGAAGGTGGCTCCTGTATGTATCTTAGGAGATGAAAAAAAATCTGTTCGATATGAAAAAATACAGGATGCTTAGGATCTTCAAAAAGCTTCTGCGCAATTTCCAAGTGAAAGTCCTTTATTTCATGGAACTTTTCCATTACTTTTTCATGGTTCATTTCCATGTAATTTTGGGTAAGCTCTTCCAAGGCATTGGTTATTTTTCCCATAGCCGAAATCACAACCACCAGATGCTTTTCGCCGTAATGCCTTATTACCGAAGCCACATTGCGCACTGCATCGGGGTTTTTTACGCTAGCCCCCCCAAATTTGAACACTTGCATTCTTACTATCCTTATGTTGTGAGTTAGCAAAATTAACAATTCTACCTGTCTTATAAATAAGAAACCCGACCTTATTGGTCGGGTTTTAGGCAAAATGATTTGCTGCTGATGAAATTCAACAGTTATTTTCGGCTTCCATCCAAAGCTTCCATCAATTTCTTTCGAGTGAAAAAAATCCTGCTTTTCACAGTTCCAATTGAAAGGCTCAACTCGTCAGCAATTTCCTTGTATTTAAAACCATTGTTGTACATCTCAAATGGTTTGCGTTGGTCTTCATCAATTTTTCCGATTTCCTTCTGAATCTCTTTCACATGATAGCTCGAATCGGGCTGCCCTTCCTTGCTTTCCTTCGATAAATTGAGATAGTACAGATCGTCAGTCTTATCCAAAAGGGTATTATTGCGAACGCTCTGCCGATAGTTGTTGATGAAAGTGTTCTTCATGATGGTAAATGCCCATGCCTTCAAATTCGAGTCGTCGGTAAATTTTTCGCGGTTCGACAGTGCCTTGAGAAAAGTTTCCTGCACCAAATCTTGCGCATCCTCGTAGTTGGAAGTAAGCGTGTAGGCAAAATAGCTTAAATTTTTCTGCAACCCCAAAAGCTTAGAATTAAATTCAAAAGGTGTCATTGCAATAATATTTTGTTTAATGATTCGACGACAAAATTAAACACAATAATAACGCTTGTCAATAGGTGAATTAAGATTTAACAAAAATTAAGGTATTATATTGCTTTATTGACTTGCTAAAGTGCTTGTTTGTGGAGCAAAATTAGGTAAATAATTACTGAATTGCACATTAGAAAAATATTTTTTTGTTAATGTTTTGTTAAATCTTTGCTAAAGATACTTACAAAGCTGTTTGCGAAATTTTGAGCAGAAAAACTCCTATGATAAAAGTTTTTTTGCTGTTGGCGCAAAAGTGAAAATAGCCCAAAAAAAAAAGTGAGCTATCTATCTTAAACTATGAATGGAATGATGAACAGGTGATAAGAAATCAGTCGACTTTGGCTTTCAGTTTTTCTAATAACTCTACACTTGTGTTAAACAAGCAAATGTTTTTGGGTAACGCGAAGTCTATTTTTCGTGCCTGTAAGCCGGTTATGAATATTTTCTTTTCAGGAAACGATTCTGAAAGTTTGCTAAGATAAAAGGGAATCTCTTTTTTGGAAAATGAAGAGATTAGGTAGGTAATCAGGTAATCGACCTGCACTTTTGCGCAAATTTCAACAAGTGCTTCGAAGGGCACATTCTGACCTAAATAGTAGGATTTATTGCCATCCCTTTTCAGCAAAAAGTGCAAAAATAACAGACCCAATTCGTGTGGTTCATTTTCTGGCAGATACAGCAAAAAGCTTTTCGCTGATGCAGATAGCTGAGTTCTTTGGGCATCAATGGCTACAATAATCTTTTGCCTGATCAGGTTAGAAATAAAATGTTCTTGGCCTGGGTTTATTGTGCCAATTTGCCAAAACATACCAATCCGCTCAAGAAGCGGATATAAAATCTGTGTAATGGTTTTCTCAAACCCAATTTTCAGAACAGATGCAGAGAATACTTTCTCAAACAGGTCTTCATCCAAATTGAGCATGGAAAGTATTAGGCTGTTTATCTGACTCTCGAAATCGCTGCCCGATAAGGATAGCTCCGATATTTTTTGTGTAAGTTCACCATGGGGAAGTGCAACTATCTCGGAAATGCGAAAACCATATCGGTTTAAGGTGCTTATATTGAGCAATCGCACTAAGTCTGCATCCGAATAATACCGTATATTGGTAGGCGTGCGGTCGGGATGCACCACATCGTACCGCTTCTCCCATATTCTAATGGTATGCGCCTTGATTCCCGTAATTTTTTCTAAATCGTTGATTGAGTACGATGCCATTTTTTTTGACAGAGTAAGACCCACCTTTACGGAATGTTGAATTATTATTGATTCATTGTTAAACGACAAAAAGCGTCAGCTAAAGTTCAAAAAATGCAGAATGTTGCATCGTTTGGAGTGGTAATTAACTGAGAAACACAATCTCCACAGATAAACATTTATTCATCGAACTTGTTCAACTTGAGATTTGACAAAACATTTTGACTGCATGGGCAAATTTTAAGAAGAAATTTTTTAGGCTATTAACTGAATGCAGCATTTTTATTGCTAACTTGGCTAACTTCTTTTGTTGGTTCTAAATCGGCTCTATTGCATGAAAAATGGTAAAATTTTAAACAAAGATTTACGGATAAAACCTACTACTTCAACATTTGGTATCGAGTTTTTGTATGCCGAAGGATTGCTAAGGATTCGTGGGAATTCATACCCCGACAACTCCTACGGGTTTTTTGAGCCATTGTTGAATTGGATAGATAATCTTCTTCAATCCGGAATTAGCACGATTAAAGTTGAGTTTTCGGTTGGATATTTTAATACCAGTTCGTCTAAATATTTGTACCAAATAATGTATAGGCTGAAGCAGTTTGAGGCAAAAGGCACTCGATTGGAGTTTTTTTGGTATTTGCTATCCGACGATGAGGAGATGGCAGCAACTTGGAAAGAAATTATGGACGAATTAAACCTGCAATATACACTTGTGAGTGAACAGCCATAATGCCTCGCAAGCGAAAAGAAATTAAATAATAAACACAAGTCATTTACATTCAAAATTCTATGTCATGGAATTAAACACCTTAGAAATCAAAGAGCAAACAGAGGTGTTTGGGTTTACCAGCATCCGCGATCTGGTAAACAAAACACTACGCAACAACTACGGTGCCGTTAAAACAGGCAATGCTACTTCCACCGGTTTCAAAAAACTGGATAATGTGATAGGGGGCTTCCATAATGGAGATTTGATAACGATTGCTGTGAAACCCGGAATGGGTAAAACAGCATTTTTGTTATCCGTAGCAAACAACTTAGCTATAAAAAACAATTTCTCCATTGCTGTTTTCACTTCCGAGCGTTCGAGCCAAAAAAT
>DMJL01000202.1:2856-4975 GCA_003451785.1 Bacteroidales bacterium | reverse complement strand
ATGAGGGCCAGCGACCGCGATCATTTGCATTCCATGTTGGGCAATATCGCCAAATCCAAAATTTATATTGACGACACTCCTGCTCTGTCTATCAGTGAATTGAAAAAAAAGGCAGCACTGCTCAAAGCTACCAATAGCGCCGATCTTATCATTGTTGACTATCTTGAATTGCTCACCACAAGCATCGATGATAGCGACAATCGCGCGGAGCAATTGCGCAAAATATCGGAAGAATTAAAATCCATTGCCCGAAATCTAAATATCCCCATTTTGCTTTTTTCGCAAATCGGGCAAACTGGCGGTTTTCTGCAAAAGCCATTGGCAAGCGATCTGCCCAATTATTTAAGCGAGCATTCTGACACGCTTATGATTCTACACCGCAGCGATCTCCAAAAATCAGATAAAAATGGAAAAGGAAGAGATTTGGTGGAGCTTTTAGTGCTAAAAAATGCATCGGAATACTCATCTGTATCCGTGCCAATATACTACATAAACAGTATTTCCAAATTTGTAGATGCCGATTAGGTTGGCGCTGTATGGGATTGTAGTAAGTTAAAAAAATCACTATTCTTATGGCATTGAGTGTAATAGAAGAATTCAGAAAAGATGCATTGTTGGATGTTGCCAAACGAATGGCCCTGGCAGCAATTACAGCCCCCAAAGCGCGGGGGTTCAACAATCTGGAAGTGGCAGTAGTGTGCGGTGCAGAATTGGAGCAATTGGGTAGGGCTGCAATCGCTATCGGCGAAGAAGAAGACAATCCAACTTTCCTACGCGATGGAAACAATGTGTTGCAATCTGCCGAAGCTGCTTTGCTTGTAGGTACTCGCATTCGATCACTGGGACTGAAGCTATGTGGGCTTTGTGGATTTAGCAATTGTGCCCAAAAGAATACCGCACCCGATACCCCGTGCGTGTTCAACACTTCCGACTTGGGAACTGCCGTTGGTTCAGCCGTAGCACTTGCAGCCGATTGCCGGGTAGATACGCGAATAATGTACACCATGGGAATAGCTGCAAGAAAACTCGGATACTTAAGTCCCGACATCAAGATAATTTACGGAGTACCCTTGAGTGCTACCGCAAAAAATCCCTATTTCGATAGAAAACCATAGTAGGAAGCAGTAGGGACACGACATGTTAATGCAGTAGGGACACGCAAAGCGTGTCCCTACTGCCATTTTTGCGGGATTGTTTATGATGTATTCTGATATGGATTGATACGATTGGTTATTTCTGATGATGTGGCCATGAAATAGTTACTGCCATTTGAAATATTCGCACCCGTTTTTGTTGCACCACCGTTTCACCTATGATTTGTATGGATTGACAATAACGGATAAAGAACCGGGAATGGGTTTTCCAAATAGCTGTAGGGAAACCCCATGGCGTTTCCCTACAGCATCAATCGCCAATTCAATTATCCCATGAACATGATTGGGCCTTACAATATGTTCATGCAAAACCGCATTTGGAAAATGTTTTGGTATTTCCTTCCTACATTCATTTGCAACAGTTCCAATTTCATTCAAACTCATTTTTTTATTCACCACATTGCCAAAGAAATACAATCTATCATGGCAACATATTGTTGCAAAATACAAGCCCGCCTGCGAATAATCATATCCTTCTAACCGGATAGATTTGCGGTGATGTATGTAATGGGTTGTATGCCATTTCTTTTTGGGTTTGGGTGTAAATTTCCTCCCCTTACTTTCTCATTTCTAATTTTCCATACAGCCTTGAAGATAAAGAAGAATGCAGAAAATTTATTCAGCAATGAAATTCATTTTGTTTGCCCAAGCTGCAACTATCCATCGCTATGTGATTGAAATTTAGGTAATTTCTGATAACAGATTTCGGCTTTGTGTACTACAAATTTTTATAAGCACATTGGGAGTGTAGCAGACTCCGATGTATTGCGTGTGCTTTTCAAATTTCAACCCCAGTTATCAAGGAGCATGAGCAGAAAAAACGACCATATTGTGAAAATTATGTCTTTTCCCAAAATTTCCGCAAGTTATGTTAATATCCGCAAGCTAACCCTTTCAACTCTCTAACAATTTTTTTCAACCCCAGTCTAAACAAATCCAGTGCGTTTTTCGTTTATGCAGAAGTT
>DMJL01000202.1:997-2468 GCA_003451785.1 Bacteroidales bacterium | reverse complement strand
TAAATTCCATAAACCCAATTTCTTTGAAATGAAACGCAATCCCAATCTTGTAACTTTTGCCGGCAATCCTGTAACCATTAGAGGTAGGCAAGTGGTAGTCGGCAATCCGGCAAAGAATTTTGTAGCCATAGGCAACGACCTCAAGCCTGTTAGCCTTAGCGATTTCAAAGGTATGGTGCGGATTATTTCTGCCATGCCCAGTGTAGATACCGGTGTTTGTGCAGCCCAAACCCGTAGATTTAATCAAGAAGCTGCAAGTCTTCCGCAAGCGCAGGTGATTTCCATTTCTTGCGATTTGCCCTTTGCACAAAAGCGTTTTTGTGCTTCAGAAGGTATTGACAAGGCCATAGTGGTGAGCGACCATAAGGATACAGATTTTGGTGTTAAGTATGGTTTTCTCATTGAGGAGTTTCGCTTGCTTGCACGCGGTATTGTTGTAATAGATAAAGACGATACCGTGAAGTATGTAGAGATAGTGAAGGAAATAACAGATCATCCAGACTACGACAAAGCCCTTGCTGTTGTCAAAAGCCTTGTGTAGGCAGGTGATTTGTGTTATCCAAGAAAAAAAGGCGCATCCCGTATAGGAATGCGCCTTTTTGATTTGAAACCCATGGTTTTACATATACGACTCTATTGGTTCGCAGGTACATACCAAATTTCTATCGCCAAAAGCATTGTCAATGCGCGCAACCGGGGTGAAGTACTTTGATTCTTCCACCCATTTCAGTGCAAAGGCAGCTTTTTCGCGCGAGTAGGGGAAGTCCCATTGGGTAGATGAAACCATCTTTAGGGTATGGGGTGCGTTTTTCACCACATTATTTTCTTTTGATGCTGTTCCATCTTCTATTTCCTTTATTTCCCTACGAATGGAGATCATGGCATCTACAAAGCGGTCGAGTTCTGCAAGGGGTTCGCTTTCGGTAGGTTCTACCATGAGCGTACCCACCACCGGAAATGCCACTGTTGGAGCGTGGAAGCCATAATCCATCAATCGCTTTGCAATATCAATTGCATCAATACCGGCAGTAGCTTTGAAGGGATTGCAATCGAGAATCATTTCGTGGGCTACGGTATCGTTCTTGCCTGTATAAAGAATAGGATAGTGTTCTTTTAAACATGCCTTGAGATAGTTTGCGCTAAGCATTGCAATAGCGGTTGCTTGGGTTAGTCCTTTGCCTCCCATCATTTTTATGTATCCGTAGGAGATAGTGAGGATTAGGGCACTGCCAAACGGCGCTGCTGAAACTGCCTCGATTCCTTTTTCGCCTCCGGTTTTTACTAAGTTATGCTTTGGCAGGAAAGGCACGAGATGCGCAGCAACTCCAATGGGGCCTACTCCCGGACCGCCGCCACCATGTGGTATGGCAAAAGTCTTATGCAGATTCAGATGGCATACATCGGCACCGCAAACCACTGGGTTGGTATAGCCTACTTGGGCATTCATATTGGCTCCATCCATATAAACCTG
>DMJL01000202.1:0-595 GCA_003451785.1 Bacteroidales bacterium | reverse complement strand
GGATAGGTTACCATGATAGCTGCAAGATTGTTGCTGTGCTCCTGTGCTCTCATCTTTAGGTCGGCGATATCCACATTGCCATTTTCATCGCATTTTACGACAACCACCTTCATGCCCGCCATTACAGCACTTGCTGGATTGGTGCCATGTGCCGACGACGGAATGAGTGCCACATCCCTATGCCCTTCACCACGACTTTCGTGGTAGGCTCTAATCACCATCAGCCCTGCATATTCGCCCGAAGCACCGGAGTTGGGCATAAAGCTAAAGCCCGAAAAGCCGGTAATCTCACAAAGATCCTTCTCAAGATTATTTATCAACTCGTAATAGCCAGCTGCTTGAT
The DNA here is from genome assembly GCA_003451785.1 of Bacteroidales bacterium. GTDB lineage: Bacteria > Bacteroidota > Bacteroidia > Bacteroidales > UBA7960 > UBA7960. The sequence goes on along the minus strand of DMJL01000202.1, from coordinate 252 downwards.
TGGCAGGCACAAATGGGTGTATGCCCGCAAACTCGGGCCAGCTGAGTGCAAACATTTCGGCTGCAGCATTGAGCTTCATCGTACACGACCCCAAAGGAATCATGGTGCGATTGAGCGCAAGATCCATGTTTTCCAACTTTTTCATGTAGCGCATCATCTCCGTTTCCGATTGGTGCGTGTTGAAAACGGGATGCGTAAGATATGCACTCGTGCGTTGCAAATCGGCAGGTATGGTTTGAATAGTGTTGCACA
>DMJL01000049.1 GCA_003451785.1 Bacteroidales bacterium | reverse complement strand
GGTCATACATTGGGTTTTGAGTTGTGGGGCACTCCACCCATAATAGGGCTAAACTGGCTTTTGTTAGTCTATGCTATTTACGGCTTTTGGGAATCTTATCGCTTACCCGCGCTTGCAAAAATATTGCTTGGCGCATTGATGTTGGTGGGATTGGATGTTGCTTTGGAGCCGGTAGCTATTGCCCTCAATATGTGGAGTTGGGCAGGAGGGGCGGTACCTTTTCAAAACTATGTAGCTTGGTTTGTTATCTCTGTGGTATTTCTGGGCATTATGCACTTAGCAAAAATTAAATTGAACAACCCTGTGGCCGGTTTTGTGTATTTCCTACAATTGATTTTTTTTGTAATCCTTTGCGTTTTACTTTAAAAAGGCGAAGTTTTGTGTAATCGCAACCTCCCTTGGGTTTAATGTTGTGGAAGGCTTTCGTTTAGCATCCCTCCTTCAGGTAAAACATATTATATGATAAAGGCATCGCACCATCCTGTTTATATGTGGCTTTTTAGAAGGGTGATACTTTTTTTGATGCGTTTGTTTTTTAGCAAAGTAACTATCTACAATCAATCTTGTAAGAGTAACAAGCCCTTGCTTTTAATTGGCAATCATTTCAGTTGGTGGGATGGATTTTTTGGTCTGGTTGTGGCCGGCAAAGTATTGCACAAAAAGCTGTTTGTTATGATGTTGGAACAGCAATTAAACAACCGTATGTTTCTCAGCAAAATAGGTGCCTTTTCTATCAATAAAAACCATCGAAGCATTTTTGAAACTTTTGACTATGCAGCCAATATACTCAGTTGTGCGGGCAATGCATTGCTGGTTTTTCCACAGGGGCGGTTTCAAACACAAGGGCAACTCCCCATAGTTTTTCAAAAAGGGTGGCTGCGTATTCCCAAAATGGTTGGCGACAACCTGCAGGTGGTTTTTATGGTGTGTCTTACAGATTATTTTTCCAACATTCGACCAGGTCTGAGTATTTATTTGTGCGATTATCATCTGCCACCAAACTATCAAAACAAAGATGTAGAAGATGCCTTCAATGCCTTTTACAAAGATTGCCAACAAAAACAGAACGAAACTACATGGCTTGGGTAAGTGGAATAGTATTGCTTTTTCTTGCAATAAGGTTGTTGGTAGCACTTCACAACCTTATAACCCGTCAATGGCTATCGTCGGGCACTGTGAATGGTGCGCCACTTGTTTCGGTATTAATTCCTGCTCGCAACGAAGCAACCAACATTGGGGCATTATTACAGTCCATACAACACCAATCTTATCCCCATTGGGAAATTATTGTGTATGACGACCTTTCGGAAGACAATACAGCGCAGGTGGTTGAGGGATACACGCAAAAGGATAGCCGGATAAGATTGTTGAATGGACAAGCTCTTCCCGATGGTTGGCTCGGTAAGAATCACGCCTGTCATAATCTTGCATCTGTGGCTAAGGGAAACCTCCTTCTTTTTATAGATGCCGATGTGGTAGCCTATCCAAAGTTGATAGAACAGGCTGTAGCGCACCTTCAGAGGTATCAATTAGACTTGTTGTCAATTTTTCCGCAACAACGCATGCCTACCCTTGGCGAAAAGATCACTGTACCACTAATGAACTGGATACTTCTGAGTTTGTTGCCCTTAGAGTTGACACGCACATCTCCTAATCCTTCTTTTGCGGCAGCGAATGGGCAGTTTATTCTCTTCGATGCAGAGGTGTATCGCAAATATTCCTTTCATCAAATGGTGAAAAACCATAGAGTTGAGGATATTAAAATTTTTCAAACCCTGAAAACACTAAAACTCAAGGGATATACGGTGCTAAGCAACGGTCAAGTTGCCTGCCGCATGTATGCCGGATTTTCAGATGCAGTGCAGGGATTTTCCAAAAACATCTTTTTCTTTTTTTTCAACAGCCCAATCGTAGCACTTTTGGTAGCCTTAATAACTACATTTGGATTTGTGCCACTTTGGTTTTATCCGGGAGGTTTCTGGCTTGCTATTTGGATTGCAGGTGAGTTGTTGTTGCGAGTAGTAGTGGCTGTTGCATCAAGGCAAAATGTAGTCTGGCAGATTGTGTTGTGGCCCTTGCAGCAGGCTGCATTTTTGTGGATGGTATTGGGTGCTTATAGGGCAAAAGTGTTTCGCACCCTTCAGTGGAAGGGCAGATCCATAAATTAGCCTGCAATCAAAAGTTTTTTTAATGATAAAATTACAACCCGTGAAGATTCAAATAATTCCTTCTTCGATAGCTTCTTTCGATGCCATGCGAAGGTCGGCAATGCATATTATTGCACTTTTAAATTTACTATTTGTGATGCTCATGGGTAATGCGCATTCGGCACAGGCCCGAGCCACACCCAACCTTCAGGTTTTTAGGGATCAGATCTACGATGCTTATGTGCTCAACAATATGCCTCAATGGGCGCGCACGCTGCAAGCAATGGAAGCTGCATATAGGGCTACTCCATCGGCCGAACTACTGTACGATTTGCTGCTGGCACAGTATGGAATTATTGGGTATTACTTGGGCAACAATCGCCAGAACTTGGGCGAACCCATACTTAAAAGGGCAGAAGCCTTGAATGAAACCTTGGAGCAAACTCGCGGTTTTCAAGCCCAGGCAAGTGCATTCCAAGCGGCATTTATAGCCTTTCGAATATCGTTAAGTCCTGCCAGAGCAATCATCATTGGTCCGCGAAGTGCCAATGCAGCAAATCGGGCAGAGCAACTCAACCCACAATATCCGCGGGTATGGGTAGAAAAAGGCAATATCCAATTCTTTGCTCCTGCACCTTTTGGCTCCAAAAGGCAGTCTATCACCTATTATCAAAGAGCCATCAGACTTATGGAGGCCAATATGCACCCATCCCACAGGTGGTTGTACCTTAGCACATTGGTTTCATTGGCAAATGCCTTCGAGAAAACCGGCAACATTGCCATGGCGATTCAAACCTTGGAAAAAGCACTGCAATTCGAGCCAAGGTTTTCATGGGCAAAAGATGAGATGCTCCCCAGATTGCGTGCAGGGCAGTAATTCCATTTTAGGCCATTCATAATAGCTCAATATCGTCCCTAAAAAGATAAGCAAACAAGTAATTACATAGCTTTTTAAAACAAAGTGGGCAAAGCATTCCCCTAAGTAGGCTAATGATTTTTCCTTGCGTTCCTTGCGGTAGAAAAGCTCCTTATTATCGTACAATGTAAACACTCAAAAAGTTGCTACACAAGGGTATTGCATTGAGGCAATAATTTTACTATCTTTCAGAAATTTTTCATGGTGGGCTTTGTCAAATCATAGCACAATACCAGAAGTTCGGAATGCAACAATGGTGCAGGATTGATTTGTAGAAAGTTCACAATGAAACCATTAAGCTAAGATTGCAATCACCAAAACCCCCTTCGCCATGAAAAGAGCCATTGTAGCAACCGACCTCTCCAAGGCAGCAGATTTACTCATGCTCACACTGCCCGATTTAAAAAATATGGGAATTGGGCACATCACTCTTTTGCATGTCCCCATTGTGAGCTTCAGCTATACAGAATACAGCGGATACAGCATGATGGTGCATATAGAAGCACGGCTTATCCATCTAAAGAAAAAAATTGCTGGAATGGGTTTTAAAGCCGATTTCACCCTACGGGAAGGGTTGCCATCACAGGAGATAGTAGATTTTGCCAAAAACACCCCAAACGACCTCGTTGTGATAGGTAGCAAAGGATATGGGTTTGCGCGCCGCAACCTTATAGGCAGCACCTCGCTGCGCGTAATACAGCAGAGCAAAAATCCTGTTTTGTTGGTCAAAATCAAAAATATAGGAAAAAACCATGCGGGTGAAGATGAGTGCGGGTTGGAGCATACGGAATTCGTTCAACACCCGATGTTGCTTACAGATTTTTCGGAAAACGCCCGCCACTCATTTGCGTATGCAAAGCAAAATGTTATGAAGCATGCGCAAGTAGTTACCATTCTTCATGTGCAAGATGCCATATCCTTGAGGCACCACGATAAAGAAACTATTGAAAAATTCAACCAAATAGATTCCATAAGGTTAGACGAAATGGTAGAATCGGCAAAAAAGGTTACAAATGCCAAGGTTGCTTATCGGCTAGCCCATGGTACTATTGTACCCGAGATAATGCGCGAATCTAAGCTTGGCCAAGCCACTCTCATAGTTATGGGAAAACACGGAAGGTCGTTTTTCTCCGATATCGTTCTTGGAAGCACCATTACATCGGTAATTCAATTAGTGGAGTCCAATTGCTTAATCGTGCCATTTGCTTCGGAAAGCGCTTAAGGTTCCAAATGCGATGTTCGAATGCGCATGTAGCCAGATGCGATTTATTTACATGTATATTCCTTCGCATAGCCTTGTGTTATTGTGCTGTTCTGGGAGATGATGCGCTTAGCAACCTTGCCCCAAAGCAACTTGTATCTGCTGGCTTAAGGCATGGTTTTTGATGGGTAAAATGCATGAAATGCGCCCTTTTGCTACTTGGGCAGCCGAGTTGCTGAGAATTTGGATACGAGGTTTAGATCCTTGCAAGGGCGGAAGATTTAGGCAAACAGAATTACCAAGAATTGCAAATTCAGCAAGATTGTATATGTGTTATGTTAATAAGTGTTAAAGTTGGTATTTAAGTTTGGTCAACTCATTTTTTTTTCTTCGCCATGCTTTTATTTAGTTCAGCTTAATCCAAAAAAAGATTAAAAAAATGGCAGTATTAGCGCTATTTGCGCTATTGGTTTTAGGGCTTTCTAATGCCCGGGCAGAAAATTGTATTACTCTCTCTGTATCGTGTTCGAGAGGAGTACTCACACAGTCGGAGGATAGATTAGAAGCCGGCGACACAGGCGAAGCTGGATGGACAGGGATTGTTTGTGGGAGTATAGAAGACAAACAAACCCAAATTGAGTTTTTGAACACGGTTTTTTGTTCATAAAACCGAATACCTGCAAGGGCTACAGCCATTAGTAGCCTTTGCAGAAGGCTTTTGTTCTATTAAAGATATCAACTTGTCTAATCACCACAAATCATCAACTACATTTATTGTTATGCATATAAAATTTTCTCTTACATTTCTGGTTCTGTTTTGCGCATTAAGGGTTTATTCATCAGCCCCTTCTAATAGAATACAGCTTGATAGGCTAAACTATATAGCACTTTATACAAAGCAGTGGCAGCAAGATACTGCTGATATCCAGAGCATCAGAGAGGAGCCAATGATTTTACTTATTGGGTCGGAGTATTCCAAATTTTACAGTTTTAATAGCCATTTAACTTTCGATTCAATTTTACCGCGACATCCTCGTGAAGAGGGCACCCAAATAATTGCTTCACGCAAGACACCCCAAGCTTTTGTTTTTTATAGAATATTTAAAAATCATAGATTGCGCGAAATCGAAATCTTCGATAGGGTTTTTTTGGATTTACACAGATACACCCAACCTTTGCAGATTTTTCAATGGCAAATTCTACCCGATACTATGAAGGTTTTTGGATATGCGGTGCAAAAAGCCACTACTTCGTTTGCAGGGCGCGACTGGGTAGCATGGTTTGCACCCGAAATACCCATAAGCGATGGTCCATACAAATTCAACGGATTGCCGGGCCTTATCGTGCTACTGCACGATACCCGCAACCATTTTAGATTTTCCCTAAGTTCTTTTTCATCAATAAAAAGCGAACGATATATCAACAAAATTGTCCTGAGTCATTTTAACACCACCCGCGAAAGAATGATAGCCTTGCGTTGGAGGTTTGTTCAAGATGCAAGTTCCTTTATGATTAATGTAACTCCAATGGGAGGCGCAGCCCAGCGCGAGGAAGTACTCCAACGCCTTCGCCGCCGCAACAATCCCCTTGAGCTAAGGTATTGAAGGCATGGTTTTTGATGGGTAAAATGCTTGAAATGCGCCCTTTTGC
>DMJL01000044.1 GCA_003451785.1 Bacteroidales bacterium | reverse complement strand
AAGCTAAGCCCCGACCACACAGTTAGACCTTGTCCAAACTGCACAAGGAAATCGCCTAAGGCCACGGCTTTTACTCTACCAAAGTCGCGCAAGAACACATGTCCGCTATAATAATCAAATCCATGGGGTTGCGTCCCCCTAAAAAATTCTTCTCCAGGGTCTTTCTCGGCAGTAAATCCTATGCTAATATTGTTGTAATATGTAAATCTATAACGGGTAAAAAGCCGGAAAGGACTCCCAAGGTATCTAGCATTGGGATTTGCAAGGAGTTCTTCGGGTGTGATGGGACTGAAACCTTTTTGTTGTTCAAAGAATTGCTGATACCTAAGAAATAGTTGGCTTTGTCCATCGCGAGCCAAATTCGACAAGCTGAAATGTCTTCTAAATGTTTCTTGCTGTACCGTTACAAAGGGTTGAATGCGTCTAATGGTTTCAAGGTCGAATCCTGCAATACTTTGCAGCTCCAGCAAACTAATCAGGCGGCCAAATTTGCTTATGTGATACAACAGATTGTTGATTTGTATCTCACTCAAAACCATCAATCTTCGTAAATCGTCGGCTGTAGCTGTATTGAGGTTCAGCGGATTTTTCAAAAACACTTCCAAGTCTTCAATTACTTCGCTAAAGTCAACTTCCGATTCCGATTCTTCAGCAATGGCTTCAAGCTGATTTTGCAGCATTTCTTCGGTGTGCTGAGGCTCCACAATGGTATCAGGAACTATCGGCTCCTGAGCCATGAGTTTCGACGGGAAAATTTCAAACGATATGGCTGCTATCGCGAAAATTATTATCAGCCTACAAGAAAAAAACCATGGCAGATACAACATGACTTTTTTTATTGAAATGAATACCTAAGGCTGACTTGTGGCGAATAGCCGAGAACATGGTGAAAAGAAGTGGCAATGTCAATTTTCAGATTGCCTAAATACAATCCCAAACCAAAAGCATTGGTAGTAGGATGGGTGCCAAGCCCTGCTCGTACAAAAAGTTGCTCGGTGATGCCGTATTCTATGCCTGCCTTAAAAACCGGATCTTTGTCGAGATCTTTCTCCGTCTCAATAGTGGCGAGAACCCTTTCTGAAAATTGGTAAGCTGCTCCAAATCTAAATATTGTGGGCAGCCTGTCTGGTGCTAAATCGGATACTCGTGTGCGTGTAGGATTGAAGATATGTGCCCCAATCTGGAAACCAGGGAAGGCTTCGTAGATTACACCCAATTCGGCAGCGACACTTCCTGAAGTTCCATATCCATCACCAATGTAGGTGTATAAATAATTTAGCTGCACTGCGGCCGAGAATTTTTCGCCAAAAGCACGGGAATATGTCAAGCCGATTTTGCTTTCGTTGTAATGTTCAAAGCCAAAGTACCCTACACTCAATCCCATAACTCCACCAACTGCCGGCATCGCAAATCCTAAAGCTCCAAATCCCATTTCTGGTGTAAGATATCTGTTCTCAAAATAAAACCCGGCAGTAGGGGAGGTGATTCGGGCTAATCCTGCCTGATTGTGGCTAAGTGCCCAGAAGTCGTACATGGCAACCGCAGCATTGCCCATACCGGCAGCCCGCCCCCCAAAAGGTAAATTAGCATTGGCAGGTACAATACCGCCAACACATACTGCAATCAGGAAAATGAAATACAAAACTATTGTTTTCAAACTTCAAATATTTTAAGGCAATTACAAACATCGCAATTGGATGTGCAAGGTAGTAATAATTTATGTTTTTTTAACAATTTTTAAACGCATTTCTGTAGTCTTAATGTGTTGTTTATTAATAATTTATGAGATTTTAAAGCCAACTTATGGCAACAATGCAACCAATTTTTCCCTTCGTAAAGCAGAATAATATCGAATTCGACAAATCAGAATTTAAAATCTCCATATGGGTTTTATTGTTTTTTGGGCGACTAAAACAATACACATTTTCCCATCGGGAAAAATCCTACCAACAAGATGCAAATTTTATTGATCCCAATCGGAAAGAAAATGCAGCTAAAGTTTCACAAACTTTTGCGATTATTTGTAGTTGCTGATGTAATCGGTAATTTAATAAATGCTCCCAACCACAAGCCAACAATACTTGCAACGAAGCCAAATAGTACTGGGTTTATTTCTGTTGCTAGCAACGAGGCTGTAGCCCAAACAATCAATCCAGCAATCATTGAAGCAAAAGCTGCTGTTGCATTTGCCTTTTTCCAATACAACCCAGCTGCAAATGGCACAAAGAGGGTGGTAAGCCCCACCGACGCTGCTAAGCCAACAAGATTGTAAATATCGCCCCGATGCAATGCCAATGCAAGTGCTATTAATGCTATCGCTATCACAGCATACCGAGTAAGCCATAGGAGGCCTTTGTCGGTTACACTGCCTTTGATGGGCTTCAGGATGTTTTCTGATAGGATTGACGCCGGAGCCAGTAGGGCAGAACTTGCAGTGCTCAATATTGCAGAAAGTAATGCACCAAAAAACAGTACTTGCACCAAAGGACTGGTGAAACCCTCAACCAGATTGGGTATCAACATTTGCATATATGGTGTTCCTGTATGGGCGGCTTTGAAATCGGGCAAAAGAATAGGTGTTGAAAGAGCTAAAATTAGCGGTATCAATCCTAGTGTTAAATACATAAATCCTGCAATATAAGCACCCCTAACCGCTACTTTTTCTGACTTGGCCGACATCACCCTTTGGAATATAACTTGGGTAGAAATAGAGCCAAGGCCAATAGTAATCCAAGCTGCAAAATAATTGCCTACACTTGTAAAATCGGCATCTGGCAGGAATCTAAAAAATCCTTCGGGAGTGTTTGCCAATAAGGCATTGAAATCCACAATCCCAAAAATCTGAAATGATGCGAGTATTAGTCCCAAGACAATTAAAATGGATTGCACGAAATCGGTGATGGAGACAGCCCACATACCACCCACAAAAGTGTAGAGTGTTACAATTGCAGTGGCCAAGAGAATACCTTCCGTTAATGATGTGCCAATAAGGGCACTGGAAATAATCCCAAAAGCCACAAATTGGGCTGCTATCCATGCAAGGTATGAAAGTATAATGCACACCGAAGCAAACAGCTCAATACGGCTGCCATATCGCACACGGTAAAAGTCGCCCAATGTAAGCAGCTTCATACGATATACTGGACGCGCAAAAAACAAACCCACAAGAAATAAGCAAAGTGCTGCACCAAAAGGGTCGCGTACTACTGCAATCAATCCTCCTTGTATGAATTCTGTGGAGGCTCCAAGAATGGTTTCTGAGCCGTACCAGGTGGCAAACAATGTGGCTACAACTATTATCAAAGGCAACTTTCGACCTGCCAAAAGATAGTCTTCAGATTTGCGCACCCATCTAACAGTCCACAAGCCAATAATAATCGTTACCGCCAAATACACCAATACAAATGCAACCATCGCTGTCAGTTGTTAGTTGGAAGTTTTTCCCAATAAAAATAATTGAAAAAACTGCACAAACGAAAGTAAACATCCATCGTAGCGCAATATTTTCTTAACAAGAAAAACTTGTAATTACAGTTTAAAACTGTTTTGATTTGTATGGGTAGGCAGCTTTGCGCAAACGGTCCATAATGGCTATGCCAACACCTTGCTCCGGCACTGGCTCCGCAAGGATAAAGTCCACATCAGAGTCTTCAAACTCATGTATAGTAGCGAACAAATTTATGGCATATTCCTTCAGGTCGCCGCTTTTTGAAGGATACACAACCTTTTTGAAACCGCCACTTTCATAGGGCGAATATGCTATAAGACCCGCATTGCTGGTTGCGTATTCGGCAGGCGTTGATTCGCCGATAATGTAGAATGGCTTGTTTGGGCTATAGTGCGATTTCAGCATTCCGGGTGCTATGATGGTATCGTGGGCAATAGTGTATTTTGCTTGCGGAACCACCTTGCAAAGCTCTTCGGCTGTTATTGAGCCTGGTCTAAGGATTTCAAATCCATCTTCTCTCAACGCAATGATGGTAGATTCTATGCCTACCGAAGTTTTTCCTCCGTCGAGCACATAGTCGAGATTGGGAAGTTGTTTTTGCACATGCTGGGCAGTGGTTGGACTTAATTTTCCAAACTTATTTGCACTGGGAGCCGCTATGGGGAAACCTGCTTTGCTAATTAACTCCAAAGCCACCGGATGATTGGGCATTCTTATTCCCACCGTTGGCAATCCGGCAGTAACGATATCGGGCACATTGGCACTTTTGGGTAGAATGATGGTAAGTGGCCCGGGCCAAAACTTTTCTGCCAAGGCGTACACTCGTGGGTCGTTGCAAGTGGTGAGTTTCTGCAGACTTTCGATATGTGCAATATGAAGAATCAGGGGGTTAAAAGAAGGTCGCTCCTTAATTTCATAAATGCGTGCTACAGCAATAGCATTCAGGCCGTTTGCGCCCAAGCCATAAACAGTATCGGTGGGAAATGCTATTACTTTGCCTTCTATGAGTAGATTTACGGCTATATCTATTTGCTTGCTAAGCTCCATGAAATACAATTGTTAGTTTTTCACTATTGGTCTATCTTCTTCAGACCTGTAGATTTATCCAGCACCTGTTGGCGCATTTGATTTTTATATTGGAATATTTTTTCTGTTAATGCACTGTTGGCTGTGGATAAAATCTGTGCGGCAAGAATCCCTGCATTTTTCGCGCCATTCAATGCCACGGTTGCCACTGGCACACCACCCGGCATTTGCAGGATAGATAGCACAGAGTCCCAACCATCTATGGAGTTCGACGATTTGATGGGTACACCAATCACGGGCAGTGGCGAAATGGAAGCCACCATCCCTGGAAGGTGGGCAGCACCACCGGCTCCGGCAATAATTACTTTAATTCCCCTAAGGTGGGCATTGGAGGCATAATCGAACATTTTTTCGGGCGTACGATGTGCCGACACAACATCTAACTCATAAGGAATTTCGAAAAAATCCAAAATCTCTGCAGCCTGACGCATGATTCCCAAATCGGAATCGGAGCCCATGATAATGCCTACAATTGGGTTTAACATGATTTTACTTTTAAATAATGTTTCACTTTTTCTGCATTCTGTAGAGCTTCGGCTAGGGTAGGGGCAATGATGGTTACATGACCCATCTTACGATACGGTCGGGTAGTTTTTTTTCCGTACAAATGCATGTTTACGCCTTCTATGGCCATACATTCTGGCACTCCTTCGTACAAAACAGGACCTGAATATCCGGGTTCGCCTAAAAGGTTTATCATTACCGAAGGCATGAGCATCCGAGTGCTGCCCAATGGTAGCCCGAGTACGGCCCTTAGGTGCTGCTCAAATTGGGATGTCATCATACTTTCGATGGTGTGATGGCCACTATTGTGGGGGCGTGGTGCAATCTCGTTTACAAGAAGTTGGTTGTTTTTATCAATAAAAAATTCCACAGCCAAAAGACCTGTTAGGGGAAGGGATCTTACCAATTGTTGGGCGATTTGGTCTGCCTGAACCGCCAACTCAGAGGCAACCGAAGATGGACAAATCAATTTGTCAACCAAATTGGCTTTGGCATCAAAAACCATTTCCACAACCGGAAAACAATTCACCTCACCTTGGATATTTCGGGCAGCAATCACAGCAATCTCCTTGTCTATTGCTACCATGGGTTCAATCACCGATGGTCCTTGGAGCAATTCCGCAAGGTCGGCTTCGGATTGTATCACAGCCACGCCGCGACCGTCGTAGCCACCTTTGCGCAACTTCTGAACAAACGGTAAGGATACCAATCCGTTTTCAACCGCAGTTCTTATGTCATCGGCACTGGTAAAGAGGCTAAAGTCTGCTGTGGGAATTTTGTGTGTTTGAAAAAACTGTTTCTGCAAACCTTTGTCTTGTATGAGTTCCAAAACTTCTGGCTCCGGAAAAATAGTCAATCCTTCTGATTTCAGCTTTTTCAAGGCTGCCACATTGATGTGTTCTATCTCATAAGTGAGCAGGTCAACGGTTTTGCCAAATGCATATACGGCATCAAAATCGGCCATGCTGCCTAGGGTAAAACCTGTGGCAATAGCTCCGGCAGGGCATTGATCGTCGTTGTCCATTACAAAAGTATCCACATCCCATTTGCTGGCTACTTGTATAAGCATTTTTCCAAGCTGCCCGCCGGCAATAATTCCCAGTTTGATATTAGGCTGAAATGTTTGGTTCATAAATAGTTTTGAATTTAAGAACAGTTTCCCAAACCCGTTTTTTGATTGCAAAGTGCAAAGTTAGGATTTTTGCCACTAATAGCTATTGGGGAATGTTAATGTTAGGTTAAGTTATCGGATAGAGCTTTCCTTTGGATGGAGTGGGGGTGGATGGATAATTTTTTATCAATTAGCCGTCTACTTTTTGATAACTTTTATATTATGGTTTATAGCGTCGCACAAAAGGGTAGGCGATAAGTAATATTGCTGTTTTTGGTCTTTTCTGTGGGAAGTTGAAGCAAGCACAAAACCACCAATCAGCCCTGCACTCGAATAGCGGTGCACTGAGCTAGGTTCCACTGAGTTTACCGAAGTGCCGAAGTGTCACCCTGCCTGACGCAAAACCCGTGTTATGGGCTGTTTTTTATGAATTAAGCAGTTTGTCTTTAAATTTCTGATATTCTTCTTCTGAAATTATGTTGTCATTTTTCAGTTTTGCAAGTTTTTCTAATTCCTCAGTAATAGATAATCTAGTGTTATGTTAGGTGTATAT
>DMJL01000283.1 GCA_003451785.1 Bacteroidales bacterium | reverse complement strand
GGGCTATCACCGTCAATACTTCCATAGTTTCCTTGTCCGTCTATCAATGGGTATCTCAACGACCATTCCTGAGCCATTCTCACCATTGCATCGTAAACCGAAGTATCGCCATGGGGGTGAAATTTACCCAACACCTCCCCTACTATTCTGGCAGATTTTTTATAAGGTCTGCTGCTTAGCGAACCCAATTCGTGCATACCATAAAGCACGCGGCGGTGCACCGGCTTCAAACCATCACGGACATCGGGAAGCGCTCGCGAAACAATTACCGACATTGCATAATCAATGTAGGCTGTTTTCATTTGCTCCTCAATATCAACTTTCGTTACCTTTTCTACAAACATACTGATTGTTAAATATTTACCGTAAATTTTTCAAATTTTTACAAACTACAAAAGTACGGTTTTAAAGCGAGAAATTACACTGAAAAATGGCATCAATTTGATTAAATTAGCCCAATTGCCGTTAATCTTTGTTAACAATTGCGATTCTTTTTAACAGCCTTAACAATTTCTCACTAATTTTGGAAGGTTTTAATCAAACAGTTTTAATGGAATCAAAATTTTCTCCACAAGTAAGGGATATCATATCTTTCAGCCGCGAAGAAGCACTTCGGAACGGCAACGACTACATTGGTATTGAGCATTTGTTTTTGGGCATGATAAGAGAAGGTGAAGGGCGTGCCATTAAAATTTTGGTTCATCTTGGGCTTGATATGGCTAAAATAAAAACCATCATTGAGAATACTATCAATTCCTCGACTAAGCAAAATAGGTCGGCATCAAACCTCCCACTCGTAAAACAAGCAGAAAAGGTTCTGAAAATTACCTATTTAGAAGCCAAGCTGTTCAATAGCGAATTGATTCGCACTGAGCATCTTATGCTTAGTATTCTCAAAGACTCCGACAACCTGGTTACCAAACTGCTTAGCCAACAAGGGGTAGATTATGAGTTGTTTAAAGACGAAGTTCAGAATTGGTCGGATAATATGCCCGAGGATAGACCTATTCCGGGCATAAAGGGAGACTTATCTCAAGGCAATGTTGACGATGAAGGATCGGGAGAGTCAAGTTATGGTAGCGGGCAAAAAAAAGCTACCGATAAATCCAAAACTCCGGTTCTTGACAGTTTTGGTCGCGACCTTACTCGTGCGGCCGAAGAGAACAGGCTCGATCCGGTAGTTGGAAGGGAAAGAGAATTAGAGAGAATTGCCCAAATATTATCGCGCCGCAAGAAAAACAATCCTATCCTTATTGGAGAACCGGGCGTTGGCAAATCGGCCATTGCCGAGGGATTGGCACTTCGTATTGTACAAAGAAAAGTTTCGAGAGCACTTTTCAATAAGCGCGTAGTAGCATTAGACATTGCATCCCTAGTTGCCGGCACCAAATACAGGGGGCAATTTGAGGAGCGGATGAAAGCCCTGCTCAACGAATTGGAAAAAAACTCTGATGTGATTCTCTTTATTGACGAGTTGCACACCATAGTAGGCGCAGGCGGTGCATCAGGCTCTTTGGATGCAAGCAATATGTTCAAACCCGCCCTTGCTAGAGGAGAACTGCAGTGCATTGGAGCCACTACGCTCGATGAGTATAGGCAGCATATAGAGAAGGATGGAGCCTTGGAACGAAGGTTTCAGAAAATTCTCATTGACCCAACTTCTACCGAAGAGACCATCGAGATTCTAAATAACATAAAAGCCAAATACGAAGACCATCATTTGGTTACCTATTCTGACGAAGCCATTAAGGCTTGTGTTTTTCTAACCGACCGATATGTGAGCGACCGTTGTCTTCCCGACAAGGCTATTGATGCTTTGGATGAGGCCGGCTCGAGGGTACACCTCTCCAATATTCGCGTTCCGGATGGTATTGTTTCGTTAGAGAAAAGCATTGAAAATGTACGCGAAGAAAAAACTCGTGCTATAAAGAGCCAGAAATACGAGCAGGCTGCAAAATTGCGAGATCAGGAACGCGAGCTTGGGGATAAGCTGGATAGGGAAAAGAAACGATGGGAAGAGGAATCGAGGCTGCATAGAGAAATTGTAACCGAGCAGAATGTATCGGAGGTGGTTTCCATGATTTCAGGAATTCCGGTGCAACGAATAGCCCTAAATGAGAGTGAACGGCTTATCAGCATGGAGAAAGACTTGGAAAAGAGTGTGATTGGGCAATCGGAAGCAATCGAAAAGGTGGTGAGAAGCATCAGGCGCAATCGTGCCGGACTGAAGGATCCCAACAAACCCATTGGCACCTTCATTTTTCTTGGACCAACTGGTGTGGGCAAAACACACTTAGCCAAAGTGCTTTCCAAACATTTATTTGATTCAGATGACGCTCTTGTGAGAATAGACATGAGCGAATATATGGAAAAATTTGCTGTGAGCCGACTCATTGGCGCGCCTCCAGGCTATGTAGGTTATGAAGAAGGAGGGCAACTAACTGAAAAAATTCGGCGCAAACCTTATTCTATAGTTTTATTAGACGAAATTGAGAAAGCCCATCCCGATGTCTTTCATCTGTTGCTGCAAGTTTTAGACGATGGACAACTCACCGATAGCCTTGGTCGAAAAGTAGATTTTAAAAATACCATAATCATTATGACTTCCAATATTGGCTCACGCCAGTTGAAGGATTTTGGTATGGGTGTGGGTTTTAGCACTGCATCGCGGCAGTCGGGTTCGAGCGAATTTGCCCAGAGCGTTATTGAGAATGCCCTGAAAAAGGCTTTTGCTCCTGAGTTTCTCAATCGAGTGGACGATGTGATCATTTTTGAATCTCTTAAAAAAGAGCATATTTTCAAAATCATTGATATTGAGCTTGCCAAATTGTTTAAAAGAACCAAAGATCTCGGTATGCAGGTGGAGCTTTCCAATGAAGCAAAAGATTTCATTGCCGAAAAAGGCTGGGATGCTGCATTTGGTGCAAGGCCTTTGAAGCGAGCAATTCAAAAATATCTTGAAGACCCATTAGCAGAAGAAATCATAAAAGCCCGAGTAAAAGAAGGTGAGATAATTTATGTGGGCTTCAATTCCGAAAGCAATGAAATTTTTATTGAGCCGAAAAAGGTAGAGATCGTTTAGCGGCACGGAAAATAGTGGTATTGCATATAAAATAATTGAACTACTCCTGAAGGATGCAAAGTAGGTGGGTTTTAGATTATAGCAAACCTTTTGTGGGTATTCTAAATTACCCGAATATAAAATTAATTTTTTGAGCTTTTGCTGAAAAACTCCTACCCTATACAGCGTTCTGATTAATACTCCAAAAGTTTAATTTCCACTAGCCAATTCGGTAAAAAATTTATCCGTGTTTATCAGGTAAATCCTACTTTCTTCAAGTTTGTCGAATTGTTGGAGATTTTCAATTACGGTTTCAATGGCATCTAAGGATATTCTTCTCAACAAATTGGTCCAGAAGATAATGATTGTGTAATCTTTATAATCTTGAAGTTTGATTTCCGGAAAAACCGATTTATAGTTTTCCAACAAAATGTTTGAAGCATCATATTGGATGGCCGATTTAGGTAAGAAAACTTCAAATCTATTAAAGGTATTCCAGTTTAACCTTCCAAAAACACCTTGTGCATAACAATTTGCATGAAATGACTTTAATTGGTTATCTTTAAAATACAATATCTGAATAGGTTGGCTCAAATCCTTTTTTTGAATTGAATCAGCCCCTTTTGTGATAACATTCTTAAATTGGTCTGCTGAACTGATTATTGAAACATACTCAATATTCGATGGTATTTTTGCAAGAAAGCTTTTGTAATCTACCAGCTTAAATTCTTCAATTTTTCTTATTCCAAACAATGCTGGCATTACAACCGAACAACCCGTTAACATAACACTCAAAAAAAAATCACAAGAATTTTAAATATTTTCATGGTGGTAAGTATTAATAGTTAATATGGAACGCAATATTTTTAGTGCATATTGCATGGAGTTTTAAAAATGCCAAAACAATCTAAACCGAAAATTATTCTATCTGGGGGCACGGAAAAACAGGCCTAAGCATGGCATTATTACTTTTGGTAATATTTATGTAATCACAAACCAAAATCCTCTGCCAATATTATTTTCTCCACCAAAGCGTATGCCCCGAATACTCCAACTGCATTTGTCAGGTTTGTAACCGGGGATTGAGGCACCACAAAAGGGTTGCCTATTGCTGCATCAAAGGCATAAACAGACTCAAGATAACGGTATGTTTGTTCTTCCAAAAAGAACAACCTCATGCGTAGATGGTCAACCCTATGAGGACAATTGCCAGGAGATTGCCTTGTACTATAATACAATTGTCTTCCGGGGAAGAAAATAATTTGCCCATCGCGGTTTTCATCGCTTTCCAGCGAAGTAAAATTAAAAATCAGGTCGCTGAAAGGAGTTGTTGTTATTGATGCGCCATCTACACATACCCTTTCACCTTCAACAAAGGCAAAAAACTTATAAAAATTTTTTTCGCCAAGCTTATCTTCAATATGGGCATCAAACCGTAAATTATGCATATCTCCTCTTGTTTCTGACAAAACCAGATTGGCATAAAACCGCTTATTACCAAAGGGTACCATTACTCTTCCTTCGATTGGAAGTCGCCCGGGCAGTTCTATTTTCAGAAAATATTCAACGCCAGAAACAACCGGCAAGTGGGTGCTGGAAGCAGAAAACAATCCTGTGGCATCATCGAACGGCAAAACAAGTGGACTATGAATTCTTGACCATATTCTAACCATAGCATTGCGCACAGGTTGCTGCTCATCAGCATTGCGCCCACCGCCCACATTCGCTGCATATAAGACAGAGACCTGAATTTCTTCCATGCCGGGATACAAGTAGCTGTGAACCACAATGGGCGGCTCCTTAAATGGTAGATCGATTTCTTCCACAAAAGATGTACAGGCATATAAAAAACTGCTGAATATGATTACCGATAAAAATAAAATACGATTAATTCTAAATTTTTCCATTGCCAAGCTCTTTACTTTAAAATCTAACCAAATAGGTAACTGACGGTATAAATGGGAAAAGCGTTGTTTTTCTCAGTACCCTCCTCCCCGTTTCAAAATCATAATCTAAGGTGTAGGAGAAAGGGTTCATACGGCTGTATGCATTATAAATGCCTATTTCCCAAATCCTTTCACTTCGCCTTCTTTGTCTGATAAACCTAAAACTTAGATCGAGCCTGTGATAGTTTTCGGTTCGGAAATTATTGCGGTGGGAAATATAATCAACTCCTCCCCAAGGCTGCAATCCTCGCTGACCCTCAAAGTCGAAGGGTCTGTAGATTCGCGAAGTATGAAAAGGGAGCGTAATGGGGTGCCCGCTCATAAAAACCCACGAAGAAGAAACCTGAAACCGTGGCGAAACATTCCAGGCTAATGTAAGGGACAGGTTATGCCGGCGGTCAAAATCTGCTGGAAACCTCAACCCATTGTTTATTTCATCGAACCTTACATTGGCCTGCGACCAGGTATATGAAAACCAACCATTTAATCTGCCTTCTTTGCGGTGCAACAACAGTTCTACCCCAAAACCATCAGACGAACCTTGGGCTACATTATCTGCCCATACTATATCGGGCGATGGGTTTTGCTCGTCAATAAAAAAGAAATGGGCACCATCTCTGTAGGTCAGAATGTTCTCCGATTCTTTGTAATAGGCTTCAAGCGTGATATCAATACCAGGTCTTTCGAGCCTCTTATTCCAGCCCAAAGAAAACTGACGGCTATGCTGCGACAACAAGTCTGGTGTGGCTGGCAACCAAAGGTCGGTAGGCAGCATTCCACCTGTGCTGCTCAGCAAATGAACCCGTTGGTTCATTACGGAATACGATACCTTAATGGAGCTTAAAGGCGAGAACATATATCCCAGCGTAATTCTTGGTTCGGGGTTAAGCCAATTGCGGTTCATGGTGTGGTAATGGGAAAGCCTCAGACCGATGTTGTACATCCAACTGCCCCGCACAAACTCATTTTCGATATACAGGGACGATTCGAACGACCATTGTCTCTTTATCTCACTTCGATGCTGGTTAATAAACTCATTGGTGATTTCAAACATCCGTGGGCGGAACTCACGGGCCGTTGCTATGCCCCCAAACCTGAATGTATGATGCGGCCACGGGTTGAACAAGAAATCGCTTTTGAAGGAATAATCCCGAATGCCCGTCTGGTAATCAAACAAAAACCTTTTTGAAAGCAGTTTGTCAAGTTGATTAGTATAGTATCCTGTTTGATACTGACTAAAGGTCAGAGCATTGTTTACAAACAGACCTCCTGGAAGCACGGTGCTAAGGCGGGCACTAAGCAGAGTATTGTGCCAGTTAAGCCCACCCACCACTTTTTCAAAAGGTTCATCGTAGCTGGTATATAGATTGTTTCTTCCGAAGAAACCACTTATAAACAGACGATTGTTATCGTTAAGTACATAGTTGAATTTGGCATTCAAGTCGTAAAAGTAATAACCCACCCTTGCATAGTCGGGCATTAGGGGAGTGAGAAGAAGGTCAAAATAGGTGCGTCTGCCTGCTATCAAAAAAGAGGATCTATCCCTTTTCAATGGTCCCTCTAATGTAAATCTGGAAGCAATCAGTCCTATGCCCACTTCGCCATCAATCTCCTGCATATTGCCATCGCGCATGGTGATGTCAATCACCGATGAAAGCCGTCCGCCATATCTTGCAGGAAATCCCCCTTTCCACATCTTAACATCTTTTATGGCATTGGAATTAAAAACCGAAAAGAACCCAAAAAGATGATTGGCGTTATACACCTTGGCATCATCCAAAATGATAAGGTTTTGGTCGTGCCCACCGCCTCTTACAAACAGACCGCCAGTAGCTTGGGCACCCCGTTGCACTCCGGGCAGAAGCTGCAATGCTTTCATCACATCGCGCTCACCCATAATTGCAGGAACATTCTCAATCTGGGTGATTGGTATTCGCATTAAGCCCATAGTTGGGAGCGCCACCTGCGACCTTTCTGATACAACCGTAACTTCTTCTAAGTAAAGGCTTGGGTATAGTTTTACATCAAGACGCTGATTCTTTGGCTCGGGCAACGAAACCATCCTGGTGCCAAAGCCTACGAAAGAGAAAACAAGCTGAGTGGCTTCGGGTGGAAGAGTTATCGAATAAAAACCATAGCTATTGGTTATTGTACCAGTTTGTGTGTCATGCGCATAAACATGTACCCCGGGCAAGGTTTCCCTGCTCAGCGAATCGCGCACAAAGCCCTGTATGGTAATAAACTCTTGGGCAGTGGCAACACAACACAAAAAAGAAAGTAAAAGCACCGACCAAAACCTTTTCATTAATATGATTTTTAAGAAATGCTGTTATCAAAAATGAAAATTCACCTTAAAACTGAAAACATTATTGCGTATTGCAATAATTTCCTCACCGGAAAATTTCCAATACAAATCAAGGCTCAACCTGCTTTCGGGGCGCCTTAAGGATATTCCTGGGGCAACATAATAAAAAAAACTTAAATCCTCGTGCACATCGGGTCCAAAAAAATGATGCCTAGCCCGCGAATAGCTCAGCATTGGGGATGCTTCGGCAAATACTGCCGCCCATGGGAATACAGGTAATGAATAACGGGCAAATGGACCCATCCGTAAAATCGAATATCCGGGGTTGGAACCAAAGGTTCTATGAAAATTAACTTCGCCTCCCAATGTAAAACCTTCCAAAAATCTAACCTGCTGACCATATCTTAGCGATGCAACCCATATTGACCTATCCAAATTCCAACTAAACAAATTATCGAAGAAGTTTTCCCCAAGATATGGGTTAAGTTGTAGGCCAACAAAATGCCGGTGGCTGTTTGCAGGGGGATTGACATTTTGGGAAAAAGCGGCATTAGATAGTAGAACTAACAATGCAATCAAGTAAAAAACCTTGATAAACAATGGAAAATTTAAAAATTTCATCTTTGTAAGATTTTAATGTTAAGTAAGTATATTCGCCGGTAAATGCTCGCTACTGCGTATCCAGTCTATTGGCGTGGATTATTCCCGGCTATTCTTGATTCTATCCAATCGGGCAGCAGAACGGATTGAAATCCTTCCCAATATTCGTCGCTGAAATCGCTTGCCATTGCTTTTACTGATCGGGGCATCAGACCACCAATCCTTACAAGTCCACTAACAGGTGCAGCCCCTTGAATAAAGTTATATATTGTTGTTCTATGTGAGTATCCAACAATTGTATGGCCATATTCAACTTTAAACCGTGGTCTTAAATGAAATACGCTTCTTAAAAACCATTGCCCATTTGATTCTATAAAATTTACCTGCCTTACTTCGCTACCTGTCTTATTCCTAAGTTCTTCTTTAACAATTGCAAAAGTTTCGGAATCAATATACAACCTGCCGGTGGGATAGAATGTTGACCTTGCTGTTTTAAAGTCAATTATGTAACTATTTCGCTCATTTACTGTTTCCATTCCGGCAAACCTGAAATTAAAATGCCGTGAGCGCCGTCTGTGTAAATGGTCATATGCGTCGAACAAAGGGTTGTCCCACAAAATTTGCGTAAAAGAAATAAAACGATGGTTTTCAAACATTTCCTCCCCTACATCTGTGAAATATCCCATTCTGCTCTTGTCAATTCTAACATTATTGTTGAAAATTCCAAAGGTTGCTCTCCTATGTTCTATCAAACCGGTATGTTCTTCCATGAAATGTATAATGCTATCTCTCGAAAAAAACACCTCCCTGTGATAAAAACTGTAAAAGACCGGATGCGCTGGATGGTTTACCGCAAGCCGGGAAATGACTCTTCTCATAATTTCATCAGCGCTAATGGCCTCGACCGTTACTTCAGACAGCTCGTAAACTCTTGGCGATATTCCAATTCTTAGCTGTCTTGCCCGCCGTGCAACGTGATGCCTTACCGTTTCGAATCCTAAATGCGAAACTATCAGAGTATCGCTATCCGCATGCGGCAGTATTAGAAAGTTACCGTCTTCATTGGTAATGGTGCCAAGGTTTGGCGCTCCCTTCCAGAATACATGTACGCCATGCAGGCCATCACCGGTTTCGGTATTATAAACAAAACCGGCTATATTTCTCACGTTTGCGGTAGCGGTAAAAGAAATTGCACAGAGTACGATAACAATAAGAAGTGGTTTCATCGGGATAGTTATAAGAAAGACTTATTCAACTTGTGTTTCTTGCCGAGCCCCCCGTTCAGCCCTTTGCTCAGTTATTCTTGAAACAATCCAATCCGGTAGCGGTATGGAGTTAAAATGCTCCCAATGGAAATCGCCAAGGAAATCACTCTCTTTTCTTTCCCTAATTGTTATTTCCGCAAACCATAACCTTTGAATCCCTATAAGGTCATAATCTAATTTTTCCTGATCAATTAAGGCATTGTATAAAGTTGTCCTGTAACTAAAACTTGGCCTATCCGGTCGTAACCTGTAATGACTCACATTTCTCAAATACCACTTGCCGTTTGATTCTACAAAATCAATGTACCGGGTTTCAGTACCTCCACTCCTGTGTAAAACTTTTCTGGCAATTGCATAACTATCCGTATCAATATACAACCTGCCGCTTGGGTGTATAACTTGCATATCGGTTTCAAAATCAATTACATACACCTGACGGTCACCAATACTCTCCAAACCCACAAGTTGAAAATTAAAGTCCCTGGAACCCCTTCTGTGCAAAAAACAGTTTCGGGTAATGGCATGAACCGGATTATCCCCTTCGATGTTAACTAAACCACCAAGGTTAAATACCTCAAGCATTTCTCTACCTTTATCCGAAAAAACCCTGATTCTAGGATTAGGTATTGAGATTTTGCTGCCAAACCACATAAAAGCCACCCTATGTTCAATTTTTCCTGTATTTTCGAGCATAATGTGGATAACACTGTCTGCCGAAAAAAACACCTCCCTGAAAAAATACCTGTAATAGACCGGATTGGGGGGAAGGTTTTCGTCCAATCTGGCGATTACCCGGCTTATAATCATTCTTGCATCCTCTATCGGTTTTACCGTTACCCCGGCAAGCTCGTATGGTATTACGGATAAGCCAATGGTAAGCTCGTTCTCATTTATGATATTTAATCTTAAGGTTTGGTGGCCTAAATGAGATATTATTAAAATGGTGCAATCCTTGTGGTGAAGCAACAGAAATGCCCCATCTTCATTTGTAACTGTTCCCATCGTTGGTGCGCTATACCAGTAAACATGCGCACCATGGAGCCTTTGGCCGGTTTCTAAGTTATAAACATAACCCGAAATCCTTGCGTCTTGTGCAAACGCTGAAAAACTAATGGCGCAAAAAAAGAAAAGAATTAAAAATTTCATCTTTAAAAAATTTTTAAGCAGGGACAAGTTATGTATTTTATGTCTTGCCCCTGCTTGGTTTCACTTGTGTTCGTGTTAGTACCGCATGAGGGGGTGACTCGTTTCTTATTTAAAATTAAAATGTTGAGCCCACTCCGAAAACAAGGTTTTATGAATTAATCGAAAAACTGACATTTGCAAGTTGTTGACCATGACGACGCTTCGACACTTCGGCAGGCTCATTGGAACCTCCGATAGGCGTCCGGTTTCGCTTAAAAATGTCTTTTCGGAGTGGTCTCAATGTTACAAGTATCCAATGGTTTCCCTCATTTATCATAACGATTTATTCAAAAAAGAAACCTGCTATAAAACATTAGCCATCCTCACCAATTATGTTAGGAGCTCTTCAATAAGTATTTCAATACCTACTTGAATTGCAATTCGACCAATCTCTACTGCCCAACAACCAACTTTACACCAACCAGGCCTTTCTTCATCGTTACAACCCGCAAGGCAGCCGTATATGGTACTGTTTATGTAGTCATGTGCTTCTATTGCATTTTGAGTAGTATAACCAGTTAACAAAAAGTCAGGTTTTAGCTCGGTTAACTCAAAAATATTGTTGGTTATTTCAAGTTTGTATATCGACAAATTGCAATTAATTGTAAATGTAAAGCGGATTCTCCCTGCAATTTCCTGACCATTTTCGTCAAATGCAATAACCCTGGCTTCCACAACTTCAGTTAAGACATCTCCCCTTTTTAAAGAAGAATAACTCATAAAATGGGGAAGGGTAACTTCCGTAAATTCCATTTCATTTTTTAGGCCGTTCTCTTTTGTGCAGCCAAATAGAGCTACAACAACTAAAACTAATATTGCAATCTTTTTTATGTGTAAATCAAATTTAAAATTAAGTTTCGTCAAATCAGATTTTAAAAATCGCTAAAGATCGAAATTGAATTAACTTCGACACTTAGGCAAACTCATTGGTACCATAGGTTTTTGGGAACTCAACCAGCGCCAAAACCCAGTGATTATTGACTGATGACTTTTTACTTTTATGGGGGCTCATCCCGTGCCGGAACCTTGGGCCTGAAAAATAAACCAGCCAGCCGGGATGATAAGATATAATCGGGTAGTTTATAGCAAGTACTCTCTCTACTGCTGACCAATGACCAATGACCAATGACTGATGCTCTCTCTCTCTCTCTCTCTCTCTCTCTCTACGGAATCAAGGCTTTTGGAGATACAGGTATTTCTGTTTTTGGAAAGATTTGTATGAAAAGCCGGTATCCAATTCATTGCACAGGGTTATATATGATTTTGAGTAACCACCAAAACACGAGCCAAAATGGAACTGAACAATTAAGAGCTTTTTGTGAAAGGGACTTTCGTAGCCA
This sequence comes from Bacteroidales bacterium, assembly GCA_003451785.1. Taxonomy (GTDB): domain Bacteria; phylum Bacteroidota; class Bacteroidia; order Bacteroidales; family UBA7960; genus UBA7960. Next base: position 4,889 of record DMJL01000283.1, on the reverse strand, counting down.
AAACTATAACAATAACCTATAGGTTTTACCTAAGGTCGTAATTTTTTTTTGGAAAGCGGAATATGCTCATTGAATGCAGTTTAATAAGGTTTGAAGCTGTAGGGCGATCGGTTTTATACTAAGGTTAAAATAAATGAATAAGGATTAAAGATTAACAAATAATTCAAAATGTAAGAAGACGATTTCCCTGGGTATTCGTTAAATTCTGATAAAACTTTGTAGGCACTAACATAATGTATTGTAAAGTTTTATGTGTATTTATCGTAGTAGCCAAAAGCATCACAATCTACCACCAACTTCGCTGCCTTGGAAAACCAACCCCAAAGGGGTTGACGGTTTGTAGAGAACGAAACATAACAAGTGTGTGTAAGACCCCGACGGGGTCGAAGAATGGGATGTGCGATATGGTTCTATAAACATGCGACCCTTAAAGGGTCGAAAAAATGTTGGGTGGGATTGCAACGAAAGCCTGAGACCATAAATTCTTTTAACCTTAGTAGATAAAGACATACCATAGAAAATTTAACCTTATTCCCTTATGGGATATGTTTTCAATTTACATTGTGTGCAGCAAATTCTACAAACATCCGATGTCAACATGGTTAATAAGGTAATAAGGTTCAACAAATTATGACGGCATTATTGCTACTAAGGTTGAGAAACGGCGAATGATTATTTTCAACAGTGGTTTATAAATCAAAAGGGCGGAATAACAAATTCCCTCCATCGAAGGATGACAAAAAGCCACTCGTGGATTGTCATGCTGAACGAAGTGCTTGCACTAAGCAAGGGTTCCACTGAGCGCAGCCGAAGCGTCGAAGTGAAGCATCCCAATAACTCCATAAAAACAGATCCTTCCCTTCGGTCAGGATGACAAAAAGCCAATCGAGTATTGTCATGCTGAACGAAGTGAAGCATCTCATTAACATCATAAAAGGAGATCTTTCCCTTCGGTCAGGATGACTAAAAGCCACTCGTGGATTGTCATGCTGAACAAAGTGAAGCATCTCAGTAATTCCATAAAAGTAGATCCTTCCCTTCGGTCAGGATGACAAAATAGGAACAACCATTTTGGCGGAATTTGTAATTCCGAAAAAAATCGTCTCAATATCACCCCTACGGGGTTGAAAAATCATTTCGTAACCCCGACCTTCAGGTCGGGTGATTCAATGAATAATGATAAACGGGCTTTAGCCCTGCCGATTTTAGCGGGATAGGAAATTCCATTATAGGAAGGCTAATGGCTGTTAGCAAGTTACCATTGTCATGCTGAACGAAGTGAAGCATCTCAATCACACCATAAAAACAGATCCTTCCCTTCGGTCAGGATGACAAAAAGCCACTCGTGGATTGTCATGCTGAACGAAGTGCTTGCACTGAGCAATGCCGAAGTGAAGCATCTCATTAACATCATAAAAGGAGATCCTTCCCTTCGGTCAGGATGACAAGACAGGAACACCCGTTTTGGCGGAATTTGTAATTCCGAAAAAAATCGTCTCAATATTACCCCTTCGGGGTTGCAAAATCATTTTGTAACCCCGACCTTTAGGTCGGGGAAGGCAATGAAAAAAACAAATCGGGCTTAAGCCTTGACAAAATGGTTAAAATTGCAAATTCCGCGCAGTGATGGTTGCCATAATAATTGCGCAAATTTTGAGACTAAGCTATATTTACATATATAGTTTAACGACATAGATTTTTATAGGTTTTAGTCGTAAATTTCCTTGCGTAATATCAGCAATGCAAAACTTAGAAATTATACTAAAATTTTTATGGGTGGTTTACATTTCAGATACAAGCTCAGGCCGGTAAGGAGGCATCCGAGCAACGAAAAATACAGCATCTCACTTTATGGTCATGCCATATTCTTAGATGATGAAACCTTTATTTACGGTCATTCCCTTTCTACGGATTGGGATAATGTTGTATGCGTGAACCTGAAAGATGCAGCAAACGGAAACATGCAACCACCAGCCCAAAAGACTTTGTTCGAAAGTTATTTTCACAATCCTACTGTAAGAAATAATTTTCTTTTTTTTGATCAATACAGTGGGCTTGGCTACCCTCAGCCTCCCGTAGTATGCAGGATTCCATTGATTGCATTAAAAAACCCTGTTGAAGAAATAGTGCCTGAAAAGTTTCTGCGAGGGGTAGTTCATAAAGTATTTGGCCTGCCTGAAGCGCATATTGCCATAAAAGCAAAAGTAAAACTCGTAGAGCTAAAGAAAAAAAGACCAGTGTATATTGTATCTACAGATAATCAGGAGATCATTTGGGAAGTTGACCCAAGGCATTTTTTTCCTTCCGCGAGTTATCTGAGTAAAGACATGGAATGGATCATATATTTTTATTATGGCAAAACTGATACGCTATGCCCCTATATGGAAAAGAAACATCTTCAAAGTGGTGAGATTACCGATAGCATACTATTTAAAGAATTGCTGGTGAACAACGATGGAATGATTCCCTGCTGTGACTACTCTTTAGGTTTCTCGGATTTGAATGGCAGAAACCGGTTTTTTATCCTGCAATTCGATAATCTGGCAATCATTGATCTGGATGATTTCCAAAAAACCAGCCTATTACTCCCCTTAAACATAGGCAACAAATACCCCCAAAGGGATAGATTCACCCTATCGCGGCGCAACCCAATTATGTATATCGTCGAAGATGATGGCCAAATTCTGGTGTTCGACTACGAGAATTATGCCATCAGAAAGATTGACGGTATCAGGGTTGACCCAAACTGTGGATTTTTGATATCGCCAAACGACAATTGGCTTGCTTATTTAGAAACCAACGACGATTTTGAGCTGATCGGTATTATGCAGTTGTAGCATATCGCTAAAACAAGTTGTACCCGATTTACTAACCCGATATATTAAGCGGGATAGCCCCAAGACACTCCATTAAATGTTACAAAAGTAAAACCCGCTGTGCCGCGATTAACCCGGAGATCATCACGGCCTTCCCATATTGGTGATGCTTTTACCAGGGCTATAAGCTCTTCGTCGGTAATGTCTTTTATGTCATTGCTCAGAAAGGCGAAACTGTTGGCCAATATGCCATCCCACGACCAGACTTCGAACAAACAATCGTATTCGCCTAATTTCACTTCTTTCTGATACAACATCCGTGTATCGCTCCCGCAAGGGATGTCTGCAAATTTCGATTTGGGGTTTTCCATCGGTTGGTAATTCAATTTGGGATGGTCGGAAAATTAGTTTTACATAGAATAGGCTGAAATTGAATAACAGGGTATAATTATAGGTGCTTACATGGTGTGAAATAGATGCCAGCATGACTGGTTTGTTGGTTTAAAACTAAATTAGGGTCAAAATTCACAATAAGTGACACAAATGAATTGGAAACAACTCTTTGAAAGTTTCTATTATTAATTAACCATTTCTCAATCTCGTCCGTGGTTGGATGATTGTTTGGCTGAAAGGTATATCCTGGAAAAAGATTTTGGTTTTCCCTGGCCCATGGTCTTGGTTCAGTAACAACATATGTGCCTGATCCTTTCGAATAATAAATCATGAAATGTTTTTTGGCCATATTGCAATTATTTATTTTATTTTCAGAGATACCCAAAATTTAGCCAAAGCACCTATTGTATTGTGATTTACCAAATAGTGGGCACTTAAAAACCACTAATTATTTCTTGTTTGTTAAATTGTTCTTTGACTTCTTTAAAACCGTTTTTCGTAATTTTCTCTTTTACTAAAATTCTATTCAATTGATTTTATGGTCAAAAACGTTCACATTGACCTTAATCCAGAGTCGTTGCTCTGCCTTTGTCTGCATTGTATAGCAATCAAATGGTAAGCAGAGTCTTCAAGGAACCGGCAATCCCTGTTCTCATTGGCCCTTGATAGGTTGCTCCGGGTTACTTTTTTACATAACACAGATGATAATTCTAGCTTTCATTCGCATTAAAGGCAAATAGGTACTAGCAATCTCCGAGGATTTGACATTTGACATTTGACCATAATCATGGAATTTTCCCAGTTAAAGGAACAGAATCAACGGGAATGACGGTTGACTATCCGAAATATTTTGAATGTTCTTCAGCGGACATTTTAGGATTTCTGTGTAAGTCATCGATTTCAAAATCTATATACTTTAATATCTCATCTCTCATAAACTCTGAATCCACTAAACCATTGTAGAAACCTCGCAAACTATATAGGGTTTTAGTACTGAGGGTATCTTGGCTTAAAACTCCCTTTTCAACCAATACCGTAACCACATTTAGTCTAGCATTTGCTAGTTCAGCCAGAAATGCAATATCTGCTTCAAGTCTTACTGTCTCAGTATAATAATGACCGCTTGGGCTGACATACTCATCATGAGTGACCACTTTGCCGGTATGAATTGTTTCATTGTTATCAAGGGTAAAAAAAACTTGTGGCTTAGTAAGTAAATTTTTATAATAATTAGCGAGACCAAAACTATTCATAGTTACCTCTATGTATAAGGCATCTACATCTTTTCTCCGTTTATAAATTAAATCCAATTGCAACAAAGGAGTATTTCTACCTATTATTGTTTTTGGTTTAGCAAAGCGTCTTAGATTGCCATTAGGAAGATAAAAACCACCATTCTTCAAGGAATACTCAGTATTATCCAATGTATTTTCTTTGACGTAATAATTTTTTATTTTGTCTTTTTTCATATTTGTTGTATCTTTATACTTTCCTACTCTTTTGGCTTTTCAGAATCCGCCCCGTTTTTTAAAGTGGGTTCTGGGCTCCACTGTATGTTTCAGTAAATTTTTAAAACCGCCTAGATACCTTGGCAGCAAAATCATTTACCAAAGCCCGAATGTATGATAAATTTATTAAAAAATCTGTAAATAACATGTAACCTGAATTATTCATAAAAAA
>DMJL01000095.1 GCA_003451785.1 Bacteroidales bacterium | reverse complement strand
CGGTGTTTCTTGGACGAAGTTCGAATGTATTTCGGACAAAATCCGCAGGATTTTGACGACTAATCGCACGCGCGGAGCGCGTAGTGGCTCTAAACCTCTCCGTACGCCCCGATTGCGTGGGGAAGCAATACAATGCGCCTCGGACACGCTCGCGGACTCGCGTGTGCAAAAACCAAAAAATTTCCTTGCATTTTTCTCGCGTCTCCTCCCCCCCCACCCCTCCACCGCGAAGCGGAAAAAGAAATGGAAAGGAAATTTTTGGTTTTGCTTCGCCGTAGTCATAACAATATTGTTTTGCACACTTGTATTATAACTTAATATTGAGTCAAAACACAAGTGAGTGCTATAATAATCATGTTGATAAGTTTTCATATAATATGGCAAAATCCACAGCACAAAAATTTGGTGAGAACATGAAAAAAATACGACTCGAAAAAGGCATGTCGCAAGGCGACATTTGCCGTGAGTTAGGGTTAGATCGGGCGTATATTAGTAATGTTGAGAATGGCAAACAAAATCTTACTATTAGCACAATGGAAAAGGTCGCCAAGGCGCTGGGTGTGAGTATTGATATGCTTCTGAAATAATAATCATATGACAAAGTTAAAAGACACTCCAAAACATGATAGGCCTCGCGAGAAGTTTCTCGAAAAAGGCAGTGATGCTCTGACCGACAGTGAGTTGTTGGCTATTTTGCTCGGGAGCGGTATTAAAGGCACAAATGTTAAAGTGCTTGCTCAAAAAATATCTCGAAAGTTTGGCGACAAACTTATGGATGCGACGGTGGAAGACTTGAAACAGATTCCAGGCATCGGGGACGCCAAAGCGTTACAAATTGCATCAATGTTTGCGTTGGCAAATCGAATGTATGAAAAACACAATGGTGATGAGGAGCACAAAGTATTATCGGCGCTTGATGCTGCACGATTAGTCCCCGAATTGAAAACCGCAAAAAAGGAACATCTAGTTTGTCTTTACCTCAATGCACGAAGTGTATTGGTTCACAAAGAGATTGTTTCAGTTGGCACATTAGACAAGAGTATTATCCACCCGCGAGAAGTATTTGCTCCCGGACTTGAAAAACATGCTGCCAGCGTCATTGTTATTCATAATCATCCATCAGGTGATCCATCACCAAGCGACGAAGACAAACAAGTCGCTGCTCGAATTGTTGAAGCGGGTAAAATTGTCGGTATCAACGTCCTTGACTTCCTTATCATCGCAGAACGAGGCGTGCATAGTATTCTTGCTGAATTGCAAAAAGTAGAACCAAAGGCGACTGATTATGTTGCCGAAGGCAACCAAGGATCACTTTTTGATCTGCTTGTGGATTCTCGTCATATGTATTTTCTCGGAGTAAATGATAAAGCACCCGAACCTATAACAAAAACCAAACATAAGTTTATCGATCTCTTTGCAGGTATTGGCGGTTTCCATGTTGCCTTTCATAATGCGGGCGCTGAATGTGTGTTTGTGTCCGAATGGGACGAAAAAGCACGAACTACGTACAGGCACAACTTTTATAAAGTATCTCCAGATATATTTAGAAATGGCAATTTCGTTGGCGATATCACTAAGGTGAACGAAAAAGAAATGCCTGATTTTGACATCATTACGGGTGGCTTTCCTTGTCAGCCATTTTCACAAGCAGGTTTCAAGAAAGGTTTTAATGAAGCACGCGGCACATTGTTTTTTGATGTAGTTCGCCTTATGAAAGAAAAGCAACCCAAGGCATTTTTCCTTGAAAACGTGCGGGGTCTTTACGCCCACGATGGAGGAAAAACATTTGAAACAATTAAGCGTATTATTGAAGAAGATCTCGGCTATTCATTCCATGCAAAAATCGTTAAAGCATCGGATTTTGGTATGCCACAACACCGACCGCGTTTGTTTATGGTCGGTTTCAGAGACGGACATGATTTTGAATGGCCCGAACCAGTCAAGGAATTGAAATACACAATGTCCGATATTTTCGGTGGAAAGTGTAATAAAGATGTCGGATTTACACTTCGTGTAGGAGGGCGCGGAAGCCAGATCACTGATCGACGCAATTGGGACGCGTATCGCGTGGATGGAAAAGTAGTCCAGCTCGGACCTAAAGAGGGCTTGAAAATGCAAGGATTCCCCGAATGGTTTGAGTTTCCTGAAGATGTGTCGTCAGTACAATCAATGAAGCAGCTCGGCAACTCTGTCGCTGTACCTGCAATTCAAGCTGTTGCGGAAAGAATAATTGAAACACTAGAAAAATATGACAAACAAAACTAAAACAACTCTCACAGGCAACAAGGGCGAATGGTCTGAGTTCTATGCCTTTATTAAAATCCTGACTGACGGGAAAGTTTTTACTGCTGACAAAAATCTAAAAATCCTTGAGGAACATTTTCATATTGTCCTAAAAATAATCCGACAAGAAGCGATTGGAAAGAAAGAATACGACATCTCAAGAAACGATGGCAAAGTTGTTGTATCTGATGAAAATGCAGAGATAGCAATAATTGATCTTGAAAAAATCAAAGGGAGTGTCGCCAATGTTTTTGAGCAAATTAAAAATTCCAAAGGTACGACATTTGAAGTCGCGAGCGCAGCAAGTCCGATGCACGATCTTCACTGTACTCAAATGCGTGCTTCAAGTGGTAAAAAAGCCGACTTGACCATTGTTCTGCATGATAAAAAATCACCTGAATTTCCTGAACTAGGTTTCAGCATTAAATCAATGCTCGGTTCTCCAGCCACGTTACTCAATGCTTCGGGAGTCACAAATTTTGTATATCGTATCGGTACCAGAGATGGTGTGCCTGTTCAAAATTCTGACGATATGTCTGTTAGAGAGGCGACGAAACTTTCATATGGAGCAGGTGCAGGCTTGGAATTTATTAGTATGGACAATGCGACTTTCCGTAAAAATTTACGTAAAGTTGATTCCATATTCCCTGATATTGTCGCTCAAATGTTGAAGCATTATTACATGGGGAATGGAACTACTATCAAAGATCTCGTAGATAAAATTGCCGAGGATTCTGATTTTATGGATCATATCGATTTCACAAAAGATATGCTAATCCTAAACATAAAAAGATTTCTTTCCGCTATTGCATTGGGCATGATTCCAAGTAAAGATTGGGATGGTTATACTGAAGCTCATGGGGGATACATTATTGTCAAAGAAGATGGAGAGGTTGTCTGTTACCACCTTTACAATCGAGATAAATTTGAGGATTATCTCTTTCACAACACTAAACTGGACACCCCAAGCACTTCGCGTCATGGATTCGGTCGAATCTACGAAGAAGATGGAGAACAACGAATGAAGCTTAATTTACAAATACGATTTTTGAAGTAAGGAAATTGTCAGATGTTGTGTAAATAAGATAAAATAGAGATATGAAAAAGCAAATTATTAATTATCAATATGAGTGGAAGCTCGAAAAGGTCAAGATCAAAAATCTTGTCTTGGATATTAATAATGTGCGCCTAGAAACAGAGCATGGAACCCAAAATGAGATTATAAATGATTTGTTTCTCAATGAAGATGCGATGAGCGTCTTGGAAAGTATTTATCAGAATGGGTACTTTCCAGATGAGCCACCTGTAGTTGTGAAAGAAGCTAATAAGTACGTAGTCTTGGATGGAAACAGAAGAATTGTTTCATTAAAAGCGATGCTGAGCCCATCTATCGCTCCTTCAAAATATATACATAGAATAGAAAAGTTAATGACTGATAGTCAGCCGATTGAGGATATTTCAGTACATGTTGCTACATCTCGAAATGAGGCAATGGAATATCTCGCGGCTAAGCATACGAAAACCACAAGAAAGGTTTGGAGCGCATTACGGCGAGCATATTTTTATTATGCTCAAAAAGAGCAGGGGCAATCGGTTGAAAAACTTATTGAACGATATAAGGGAGTTGATATACCTTCGTATATAAAAATGTATGAAATGCACAATGTTGCTCTGGCGCTTAAGCATACATCTCAAGAAATTAAGGCGAAAGCGATGAATAAAAGGACCTTTCCCATATCGACATTGGAGAGGTTTTATTCAGATGGCTATGTACAAAATAAATTAGGAATTGAATTCAATAAAACTACGGGGGAAGCAAAAGTTCCATCCAGTGATGATTTTGATAAAGTCTATTCACGGGTAATATCAGACATCGTTTCTGGTATCGCTACATCACGTAAGGAATTATCCAAAGAGAGTGATAGAGAAAGGTATTTGAATTCTGTTGTAAAAGAGATTCTTGGAAAAGAACAAGTTGGACAAAAACAAAAAAAGTCTGCCTCTGCATTTAAGCCGCCAACAAAACCACTCACAAAGAAAAGAGATATTCTCGTTTCATCAAAGTTTATAAGCCCTTTTGATAGCCCTGGAATTGGAAGGGTGCTTTGGGAGTTACAAACTCTTGATTACATAAAATTTCCAAATGCAACAGCTGATCTTCTGAGAACATTCCTAGAAATTACTATCAAAAAATACCTTGAAGATACAGGAGGATTGCCTACTCCCACAGATAAAAATGGAAAGAAAAAATTTGTAATGCTGAGTCATGTTTTAGCAAAAATAAAATCAGATTTTAAGAGTAGTTCTAATCCAAAAATGGAGCAAGTGGTCCAGGAAATTGAAAAGAATAAATGGTATTTGGACAGCATAAATCATAACTCTGATGTTTTTGCCGTTGGAGATAGAGTGAAAGACGCATGGGATCAAGTCTATCCGCTTATAAAGCACATATTTGAAGATTATCAAAAACAGGTGGATTCTAAAAAATAAATTATGCAATTCTATTCACCATTAAGATACCCTGGGGGTAAAAATAAACTAGCAAAATTCGTTGCTTTAATATGCGAAAAAAATGCTGTTAGCGGTCATTATGTTGAACCGTATGCTGGCGGAGCTTCCGTAGCATTGCATCTGCTTTTTAATGGACATGTTAAGGAGGTAACTATCAACGATTACGACCGCGCTATTTATGCTTTTTGGTATTCAATACTGAACGATACAGAAAAGTTTTGCAGAAAGATTAGAAACACAGATGTTACGTTGGAAACTTGGCGTAAACAGAAAAAAATTCAAAACAATAAAGCAACTGAAAAAAACTTACTGAAACTTGGATTTTCCACATTTTACTTAAACAGGACAAATTATTCTGGAATTATCGATGGTGGAATGATCGGTGGTGTTTCTCAAGATGGAAACTATAAGATAAACTGTCGTTTCAATAAACAAGAACTTATAGACAGAATAAAATTTATAGCTATTCATAAAAAGTATATCCATATTAAAAATATGGACGCATTGGATCTTGTCAAAAAAATAAATAAAGATAAAGACACCATTTTTTATTTTGATCCTCCTTACTACTTGAAAGGCCCCTCTCTTTATATGAACCACTACGCCCATCAGGATCATGAAAGAGTGAGTGAAGAGATAAAAAAGATTAAGAAAGCAAAATGGATTGTCTCTTACGACAATACATCAGAAATAAAAAAGATGTACGACAAATGCAACAAGAAAGAATACACCTTCTTTCATACTGCTTATAATGCCAGAATGGGAAAGGAGATATTGTTTTTCAGTAAGAATCTTTTAATACCAAGAGTGGAATCGCCTACAAGCATTTAGTTTCAAGGGAGCTGTCCGCGTAGCGGACGGACTTTGTGCGCGCATGGGGCGGGTGGGGCAAGCACATATAGATTTGCTTGTGCCTCAGCACAATTCATTTTCTTTGAGTTACCACCAAACTTTCTCGAAGCCACCAAGCGAACGCACACAACGCCGAAGCAGCCAGCGCGAGCGAATGCGAGCGGGCTATGCGTAGGCGCTTGTGTGTGGTTCGCGGACGTTAGAGCTACCACTAAACGTCGCTATGGCACGTGCCTCGGTCGCCACAAGGAAATGGAGCAAATGGGCTTCAATGTGATAACTTTGTTGCCCTTTGTGGAGTTTCCTTGTGGCGAAGCAAAACCAAAAATTTC
>DMJL01000051.1 GCA_003451785.1 Bacteroidales bacterium | reverse complement strand
AAAGTAAATCTTTATGCTCTTGGGAAAGTTGATAGTAGGGCCTGTGGATGGGAAAATCGAAGTGGTAAGCACTGTTCACCAATTCTTCGTTCCAAAGACCCATTTTCTCTCCTTTCCAACACGATATAGCTCCTTCGTATATACTAAGGCTTTTGTTGGGAATTACAAGATCGGGATCAATGCCCATCACCGACCCAAATCCTTCGCAGACTTTGCAAGCACCAAAAGGATTGTTGAACGAAAAAAGATTTACCGATGGCTCTTCGAAAGTGATACCATCAAGCTCAAATCTATTGCTAAAAAACTCTTGAAATGCTTCACCATCTACTTCGCTGGATATCAGACATTCGCCCCCGCCTTCAAAAAGTGCCGTTTGTACCGAGTCGGCAATTCTAGTTTTAATGTCCTGATCCAAGGTTTCTACCACCAATCGGTCAACAACTACAAAAGCTTGTTGCAACTCGCCAATATTTTGAGTATCAGAAAGCAATTCTTCTATTCGTCGAATTTCGCCCTTAATCCAAATTCTGGAAAAACCCTGTTGCAGAAGCACCTGCAAATGCTGCAAAAGATTACGATTGCCATTGATTACTATGCGTGATAGAATATAAACAATGCTTTTGGCAGGCAGCCCCATCACATAGTTTACCACATCGGCCACAGAATGCCTCATAACTCTTTGGCCAGAAATGGGCGAATAGGTTTTGCCAATGCGGGCAAATAAAAGCTTCAGGTAATCGTAAATTTCGGTAGAAGTACCTACGGTGGAGCGGGGATTGCGGCTAATTACCTTTTGCTCAATAGCAATTGCCGGCGAAATACCTTTAATATATTCCACTTCGGGTTTGTGCATTCTCCCAAGAAACTGACGGGCATAAGCACTCAAACTCTCCACATATCTACGCTGCCCCTCAGAGTACAATGTATCGAAAGCCAACGACGACTTGCCTGAGCCAGATAAACCCGTAATTACCACCAAGCTATTGCGCTTTATGGCTACCGATATGTTTTTGAGATTGTGTACTCTAGCCCCTTTTATCAGGATATAATCTTTGGAGTTGAACTCCGATAGGTAATCGTTTGTCATTAAGATGAAAGATAACCTGCAAAATTACGCATATCATGGCTATTTGGCAGCATATAAGCAATTTCAGCCGGAACTAATTTTCCGTTTCAATTTTTCCAGAATTAGAAATCTTAGTCAGAGATCTATTTTACTGATTTAATGGATTTTACGAAGAAAGCCATCATACGGTGCAGCCGGGAATCATCATTTATTTAAACCGTAAAGAAATCCCAGTCATGCAACTGTCTTAATAGTAAAATCAGAGTGCTGAAGGTCGCTTGTTTCATTCTAGTCCCGACAGGAACTGACATTTCAAATCCTGATAAAGCTCAAGCCAGCTTAGCCTGCAACTATTCTCAAACATCAAAAACCATAGGATTTGCAACAAGGTGCTTTTCCATAGTCAAATCCACTATTTGTATCATTTCTTTAAAAAACAGAAAGTTCAATCCTACGACATATTTTGGATTGATTTCATCTATATCCTTGCGATTATCTTCTGAAAGGATGATGGTGTGAATACCTGCCCTTTTGGCAGCAAGAATTTTTTCTTTTATGCCGCCTACCGGCAAAACTTTTCCGCGCAAGGTAATCTCGCCAGTCATGGCAACACCTGGTCGGGGCTTGCGCTGTGTGAATAGCGATGCTAAGGCTGCAAACATAGTGATACCAGCCGATGGACCATCCTTGGGAGTAGCACCTTCGGGAACATGGATATGCAGGTTGTATTTTTCAAAAATTCGCTCATCAATACCCAATTGTTTTGCATGCGCTTTAAGGTATTCGTAGGCTAAGGTTGCCGATTCTTTCATCACATCGCCCAGATTGCCCGTGAGCGACATTATGCCTTTACCCTTGCTCGCACTCACTTCTACAAACAGCACTTCGCCCCCAGCCCAAGTCCATGCAAGACCTGTCATCACACCGGCTATTTCGCCCAGATAAGTGGAATCGCGATTAAAATGAGGGGCGCCCATAACTTTTTCTATATCCTTCTCCGACAAAACCGGATCGTAAGGCTCTCCCATTACCAAATTGCGGGCTTTGGCACGGATTATTTTGGCTATGCTCTTTTCTAATGTCCGCACTCCCGACTCGCGGGTATAGCCATCAATGATTTTTTCAAGAACCTTCTTGTTAAATTTCAATTGATTCTAATCCATACCATGCTCACTTAGTTGCTTAGGCAATAAGTGACGCCGGGCAATTTCTACTTTCTCCTCCACAATGTACCCACTCAAGTTTATGATTTCCATTCTATCGCGCAATGCAGGTTGTATGTTCGATAGATTGTTGGCTGTGGCAATAAACATTACTTTGGAAAGGTCATAATCCACCTCCAGATAGTTATCGTAAAAAGTGCTGTTTTGTTCGGGGTCTAATACTTCCAACAATGCTGATGATGGATCTCCGGAAAATGTCTGGTATCCAACTTTATCTATTTCGTCTAATACAAAAACAGGATTGCTGGTTTTGGCCTTTTTAATGTTTTGGATAAGTCTTCCGGGCATTGCCCCAACATAAGTTTTGCGATGGCCGCGTATCTCGGCTTCATCGCGCAATCCACCCAACGACATACGCACATATTGACGGCCAATGGCTTCGGCAATGGATTTGCCTAATGATGTTTTTCCCACACCAGGAGGTCCCACAAAGCAAAGGATAGGCGATTTCATGTTGCCTTTCAATTGCAAAACTGCCAAATACTCTATGATGCGCTCTTTGATTTTTTCTAATCCGAAATGATCCCTATCCAACACTTT
>DMJL01000296.1 GCA_003451785.1 Bacteroidales bacterium | reverse complement strand
TTGTGCAGGGGCGTGGGGAAGAATCCTAATGACACCTTGTTTTTCACAATCAGGGAATTTAAAATCCTTATCTAAGCCAACTATTTACTCTCTGGATAACACCGTGCCTGCTACATCTTGCTAAGACAGTTGGTCAGACTGTCGCGCCAGTAAGGTATTTTCACACCAAACTCCTTTTTGATTTTGCATTTATTCAGCACACTGAAATGCGGTCGAAGGGCATTTTGCTTAAACTCTGTGGATAAAACGGGCATCACCTTGCATTCCAATCCCTTGATTTCTATAATCGCCCTGGCAAAATCGTACCAACTTGCTACACCCTCATTGCTGAAATTGTAAATCTCTCCCCGCACTTTGGAAGGCACTTTGGGCAATATCTCAAGAATGCACATTGCCAAATCCCTTGCGTATGTTGGGCATCCCACTTGGTCGAACACCACCTTCAGCTCGCTTTCGGTGGTGCATTTATTGAGAATAGTTTTTACGAAATTGTGTCCGTGGGTAGAGTATAGCCACGAAGTACGAATGATGATTGCCCTTTTGGAATTGAACATAACCTCCACTTCCCCATCGAGCTTGGTTTTGCCATAAATGGTTTTTGGACTTGTATTTTCTGACTCGGTGTAGGGTTTGCTGTTTTTTCCATCGAAAACATAATCTGTGGAAATATGCACCATCAGCGTATCGGTTTGTGCACACGCCTCGGCAAGAATTCTTGCACCTGTGGAGTTTAGCAGGGCTGCGCGGGGCTTCTCGTCTTCGGCCTTGTCCACTTGGGTGTAAGCAGCGCAATTGATAAGTGCGGCTATTTTGTGGGTTTTTAAATATTTAAGGACTTTCTCGGCATCGCATATATCGAGTTCAGCAATATCGGTAAAATGAAAACGATATTGTGGGAAATCTACAGATAAATCCTTTAGTTCGCTGCCTAACTGACCATTGCTCCCGGTAACGAGAATATTCATAACTTCTGATTTAGAATTAGATAACCTTTTTGAAATAATTAATGGTTTTTTGCAAACCTTCTTCCAATTGTATTTGGGGCTCCCAACCTAAGGATGATTTTGCAAGACTTATGTTGGGTTGTCTTTGCATGGGATCGTCTTGGGGTAGCGGCATAAATACGATTTTGGATTTGGATTGTGTGAGCCGCAACACCATTTCTGCCAATTGAATCATGGTAAATTCGTTAGGATTTCCAAGATTTATAGGTCCTGTAACATCTGCCGGCGCATTCATAAGCAACACAAGAGCACGCACCAAATCGTCAACAAAGCAGAAGCTGCGGGTTTGCATACCATCGCCAAAGATGGTAATATCCTCCCCTTTGAGAGCCTGCACCACAAAGTTGGATACCACCCGCCCATCGTTGGGGTGCATGCGTGGCCCGTAGGTATTGAAGATTCTTGCTATTTTAATTTGCACACGATTTTGCCTGTGATAATTTACAAACAGGGCTTCAGCGCACCGCTTCCCCTCGTCGTAGCAGGCACGGGGACCTATCGGATTCACATTTCCCCAATAAGATTCGGGCTGAGGATGCACTTCGGGATCGCCATAAACTTCACTGGTAGAAGCTTGCAACACCCGAGCATTTAGCCTTTTGGCAAGACCCAGCATATTTATGGCACCCATCACCGAAGTCTTGATGGTCTTTATGCCATTGTACTGATAATGCACCGGACTAGCCGGACAGGCAAGGTTGTAAATCTCATCGGCTTCAATAAAATAAGGAACTGTTACATCGTGCCTAATACACTCAAAATAGGGATTTTGAAGCAAGTGAACAATGTTCTCCCTCTTGCCGGTAAAGAAATTATCCAAACAATATACCTCATGCCCTTGGTCTAATAAAACCTCGCAAAGGTGCGAACCCAGAAAACCAGCACCACCTGTTACCAAAATCCGTTTTTTCATGCGTTAAAAGCTTTAATTAAATGGGCGGAGAAAATTCGTTGTGAACTATTCATGCCGGCTATAGCAATTTTTTTGGGTTGTTTCGATATTGATTTTTAGTCAATTCGGAATTTAAACAACTTCCTACCAATAGCGGCAAATTTATTCAAAATTTAAACCCTCGCGCCGACTTCTCAAACATTAAAAAAGCAGCCATTAACATTTACAAAATGGCTATAAGCAGAAGCTAATGACGGTTTGTAATGCACTACACCGTGCCCCTAATGAGACCAGCCCATGTTAGACATCCCATTTTTAGTGAATTGCAATAGCAAGGCATTTTCTATAATACCGACATTTAGGTCGGGGGAGGCAAAGAAATATGACACAACGGGCTTTAGCCATGACAATTTTGGCGGAATTTTTATTTCCGTCAGATAGATTTTCTATATCACCCCTACGGGGTTTATGGGGATGTTTGATTATATTACCCACGGTTGAAACCGTGGGCTATGAAGATGCTTGGCGGAATTTGTAATTCCGCCTAACGATAAAACCAACCCCACAATGGTTGAAGGTTTGTAGAAAACGAAACATAACAATGGTGTGTACGACCCCGGCAGGGTCGAAGAGCGGGATGTGCGATATGGTGCTACAAACATGCGACCCTTTCAGGGTCTGAACAAGTAGGTTGGGCGGAATTGCAAATTCCGCCCAGCTCGTTGAGTCATTATACATGCTACTATGCAACACTAAGGTCGGCTTTTGGGTGTTACTGAAGATCCACTCCTGGCGGCGGTGCCGGTGGTTCGGTGCCGGGGGCTACACGGTGCATTACCACATTATTTGGTAAAGAAAACCCCCTATGCCAAACCATATCGGGTGTAATAACTACAGTTTCCATGTTGCTCATGCTCCACCTTGCCTTATCCGGATTTTCGCGAAACAATTCAAATCGCCCATGGGCCCTTTTGTTTTTTTCAAAATCTGTAAATCCAATTCTCAACACATCTATGCCATCGTCGTTCATATCTGAACCGCTTAAACTTGGAAATCGAGGGTCTGTTCTTCTATTATAATTACTTGATACTAATATACCATTGACTGTTAAATTGTAATGACCGGCAATTGCATCATAGGAGAAGAGACGGGTTTTTAAATCAGCTGGTGGAACTAATTTGTATCTCCACAGTTCCATAGTAAAAATAGAATCGCCCGCTGCCGATTTCCAACGCCAAGTTCCTTCAAATACTATAAGCTCTGGTATTTTAAGATAATCACCTCCTCTTAGGCCTCCATCATCAAATTGGGTAGCACGAGTAAGCACCCTACCCTGTGTAAAAACAAACGATGAATACAGAACCATAATTGCAAAAAAAACAAAAAGCCCAATTGGCTTAACTTTTACAAAAAAGTATGATTTCATGGTTTAAATTTAAAATAGTTTACAAAAATACGAAATTTGGTAACCTTTATTTAAAGAGTTTCAATCTTTAATAATGCATAGCCCCCTAACATGGATTGGGGTCAGCAATAGGAGTGCCCAAGAAGTTCTGCTTTAAGGCTTGCCATTGGCTAAAATCGGCATGGCTGCCTTCGAAAAGCATTAATCCCATATCGAAATAAGCTAAAAATTCCAAGAATGCCCTTTCAGGATTATGGAATTTTTGAAATTTTTGATAAAATACATTTTCAACCCATTCCGTAAACATATACTCATTTCTAAGATACCTTGCCCCAAATGCTATGAAATTTTGCACATTATTTACAACCAGCAGATAGGCACCCTGTGGAGTTACAAGCCCAATGGGTAAAAACTGCAAGTTATCTATGCAATTGGCCTTGTATGCCATATAAATTGCACGGATGTCTGATGGAGAAAATATTGGCAGTGCATGTGCAGGATGCGTATGTATAAATCCGAAAATCTGGTTTAGTGGGCCGCACTCAAAATCTATATAGAGGGTTCCTTCAGGTCCCCGCATATACTCATAAGAAAAGGTACCGTCGCTATTACTTCTGAAAATATAACCTGCTTCAAAGTTTTTGCTTGTGTATTTTATTAGGTTGGCCATTTTGGTGCGAAATAGTTCTGAATTGCTCAATGAATCAACTTTTTCACAAGGGTTGTTGGCTTGCGGCACAGGTTGTGTTGGCTGTTGCTCTATAGGGTCAGGGCCACCTCCACCTGGATCCCAACCAATAGGCTCAAAGGGGTCGCCGGTGAAGCCTCCTCCTCCACTTCCGCCCATTCCGTTGGCATGGCTTACAAAAAACGAATATGTTCTGCAATCCACATATCTTGGTGTACCAACCCAATTTCCACTAAAGAATCCCAGCTTAAAACAAAAATCAATATTTATCCAGCCACTACTTTTTGGTCGATTTACTGCTTCAGATTTTTTTTCTGGTGTGGAAGAGGTTGTCAGTTTGTTTATAACTCTGCCCTGCTCGTATTTATACCCAACAACAAACTCACCCCTAATATCGTAAAACAATACTAGTCCCGAAAAATCGGG
>DMJL01000232.1:2736-7082 GCA_003451785.1 Bacteroidales bacterium | reverse complement strand
TACTCTAACCAACAACCCTACCACGCTTTAGGTCTAATGTCGGGGACTTCTTTAGATGGTCTCGATATTGCTTGGTGTGCTTTTGAAAAGAAGGATCACCAATGGTTTTATCGCATCCTTGAGGCAGAAACTGTGCCTTATTCCATCGAATTAGAACAAAGATTAAGAAGGGCTTTGCATCTCAATAGTTTGGATTTGATGCAGTTGCACACCGATTATGGACACTATTTGGGCAAGGCTGTTTTGGAATTCAAAGATAAACACAGCCTATCCAAAAAGATTCTAATCGCAAGTCATGGTCACACAGTTTTTCACAACCCCAATGGTGGTTTTACTCTGCAGATAGGCAGTGGTGCTGCCATTGCTGCCGAAACTCAAGATACGGTGATTTGCGACTTTCGCTCCCTCGATATTGCATTGGGCGGTCAAGGTGCGCCTTTGGTGCCCATTGGCGATCATCTGTTATTCGGAGATTATAAATATTGCCTCAATCTGGGTGGATTTGCCAATATCTCAATGTTGCAAAACAACAGTAGAATTGCTTTTGATATTTGTCCTGCAAATTTTGTTTTGAACAAATTGGTGGCCGATGCCAAAATCCCAATGCACACAAAAGTATTGGAAAGCAACCATAATAACGCATTTCATGCCTACGACCCCAACGGTGAAATAGCAGCAAGTGGCAAAATCCATAATATACTCTTGGAGCAACTCAACGCATTGGAATACTATGGGCAAAAAGGACCCCGCAGCTTGGGACAAGAATGGGTTTTTGAAAATATCCTGCCATTAATGGATTCAGCCAAAATCCCATTGGCCGATTTATTGAGAACTTATTGCGAGCATATTACCACGCAAGTAGCTGCAGCTATTCCGGAACATTCATACTCCACAAAGATGCTTGTAACCGGCGGCGGCGCACTCAATGGATTTTTAATGAAACTTCTTCGAGATGTTTTGCATCAAAGGGATGTGTTATTGGTGAAGCCTGATTTACAATTAATTCAATTTAAGGAAGCCATGATTTTTGCCTTCTTGGGAGTACTGCGTATTTTGAACAAAACAAATACCCTGGCAAGTGTTACAGGCAGCATAAGAAATAGCATTGGCGGAGCCATTTACAAAGGAGGCAATTAATTTTATGCCTTATACAAACAAAACTGCATGGGTTTGGGTTATCCCTTTTATCACTACGAAGTAACATGAATACTTGCGCTTTTTACTGCTCGAAGGCTAAAAACTTCGATTAGGAGAATGCGAATAAACCTTTGAGCTTTATGAATACTTATTTGATAATTGTTGCCGTCTATTTTGGCATAATTACGGTTATCTCCGTGCTAACCAAGCGTTTGGCAAGCAAGTCGGCCGCGGATTATCTAATTGCAGGTCGCAACCTGGGAGTTTTAACTTGTGCAGTTGTTGTGGCATCCGAATGGTTGGGCGGTATGAGTACCATTGGCGTAAGCGAAAAAGCATTTTCAACGGCTACGCTCAAGCCCATACTCTACAATATTTCTACAGCTCTGGGTATGTTAATTATCGGATTTACTGTAGCCCGTCATTACCGAAAAGAACAAGTGCACACGGTTAGCGAGATGTTGGCAAAACTATTTGGAAGCGAGGTGCGCATGGTTTCTGCCTTGGCTTTTCTTTTTGCTTATGTGGTTTTGGCATTTGTGCAAATGCAAACCGCTGCAAGTGTGATTTCAGCCCTGTTCGAAACACCATGGGTTTACTCGGTGCTAATCTCTGCTGTGATAATCACCCTTTACACTTATTTTGGCGGCATGCATGCCATTGCAATTGCTGGCGTAATTCACCTGTTTGTGATGTTTGCTGGATTGGGTATAGCTGTTGCAGTAGGTCTTAACGAAGTTGGTGGCTTGGAAAGCCTTAGGCAATCTCTGGTAGCACAAGGTGCGCCGGAGAATCTCTACAACCCGTTTAGTGGTGGTGTAGGATATGCTTGGAGTTTAATTTTGGGAGGTGTTTTGGGTGGCATGGCTGGGCAAGCAAGCATACAGCCCATTTTTGCAGCCCGAAGTGCCGACATAGCCAAAAAAGCAGCTATCATTTCTGCTTTCATAATTGCACCATTTGGAATATTAGTAGGATTGTTGGGCTTGATTGCCAAAACAGGTCTCTTTTTTGATGTGTCATCGCCTGCAAGTCCCCTTTTCGATTCAACCATGCAGGCAATTAACCCAAGAATGGTGCTACCTACACTATTATCCACACCTGAATTTATTCATCCGGTCTTAGGCGGTATTGCAATTGCGGGGGTTCTGGCTGCCATACTTTCTACCGTTGGACCTGTAAATTTTGCAGTGGTTACGATTGCCGCCAAAGATATTTATCAAGGTATTATTAACAAAAAAGCCGATGATAAAAAAATTGTCTCAACAGCCCGAAAATTAGTGCTGTTAGTAAATCTGACTACCATTCCTTTGGCAATATGGGCAACCGGCGCAGTACTCAGCACAGCTTATATTTCGTATGGCATTAGAGCAATTGGCGCAATTGTAATTATTCTTGGGCTTTACGGTAGTGGTTGGATAAACCGCCGGGGAGTTATCTGGGCCTTCACCGGCGGGACTTTTGCGGTGCTTGCCAATATAGTATTGCGAATATTAGGCGTGATACAAATTCAAGACACATATATCGCCGTCGGCTCAGCATTGTTTTTTATAATTGCAGGGCAACTTTATGAAAAGTGGAAAAGAAACAACCCATCCCAAAACCATAATGAACAATCCTAAACAAGAATTGCCACTACAAGGAGTAAGAGTGTTGGAACTTGCCAATGTTTTGGCAGGGCCCAGCGTAGGAATGTTTCTTGCCGAGTTGGGTGCCGAAGTGGTTAAACTCGAAAATCTTGAGACCGGCGGCGATGTTACCCGATCTTGGAAACTTGCTTCCGAATCTGCTGACTCCCAAATCTCTGCTTATTTCTCGTGTGCAAACTGGGGTAAGAAATCCATTGCAATTGACATTACCATTGCCGATGGACTAAAATTGCTTTACCAATTGGTGGAGAAAACCGACATTGTACTCGCAAGCTATAAACCCGGCGATGCCGAAAAACTCAAAACCGACTTTCAAACACTTAGCCAATACAATCCACAATTGATTTACGCCCAACTTACTGGCTACGGCAGGCACAATAGCCGCACGGGCTACGATGCTATCATTCAGGCCGAAAGCGGTTTTACTTATATGAATGGCGAGAAAGATGGTAAGCCCGTGAAAATGCCTGTGGCACTCATGGACCTTTTGGCTGCACATCAATTAAAAGAAGCAATCCTTCTGGCATTGTTGCACAAATGGAAAACTGGCAAAGGGCAACACATAGAAGTATCGTTGATACAATCGGCAGTATCTTCCCTTGCCAATCAGGCGACCAACTGGCTTGTGGGTAAAACCATTCCCAGACGCATTGGCTCCGACCACCCTAACATAGCTCCCTATGGAACCATTTTCACCACAGCCGATGACAAAGACATTGTAATAGCCGTAGGCACCGACAGGCAATTTGCTGCATTGACCGAAGTGTTGGAATTTAAAGAACTGGCAACCGATAAAAGATTTTCAAAAAACATCGCACGAGTTGCACACCGCGAATTACTGAATGGAATTTTGCGTGCAGCCGTAGCAAAAAAAAACAGGGCTGATCTACTCGCTGCCTTCGAAAAAGCCCAAGTGCCTGCCGGTGGGGTGCTAAACATGCAGGAAGTATTTGAACAATCGGAGGTTCAAGAAATGCTTCTTTCCAACAAATTAGATTCCTTGTCTTCCATTGATGGAGTGCGAACCGTAGCGTTTCGGTCAAGTGCATACAATTGCACAGAAAGTCTTGAAGCACCACCCAACTTTGCAACACACACAAAAGATATTTTGCAAGATTGGCTAAATCTATCGGAGGTGCAAATTGAGCAAATTTTAATTCAGAAAGTAGCCTTCTGTAATGGAAACAACAGCAAATAAAGGCAGAAAATTTACCCGGAAAATCCTTTTAAAAACAAATTGGAATTTCCCGAAATTTTGAATTACTGAAAATCAAAGGCTTTAGATGGTATGGCTACTATAAAGTTGGATTTTGGAAGTTAGCTTTCATAAATTAATAACCGATTAAAAATTCCTGTTTTCATTGTTGCAGGAATGAAAGATTGTACTACTTTTGCCAAACCTTTGCCCAGATGGTGAAATTGGTAGACACGCTACTTTGAGGGGGTAGTGGCCGTTAGGCTGTGCAAGTTCGAGTCTTGTTCTGGGCACCAAAATTTTGTTCATTCTATTCTATCGCCCAGATGGCGGAATTGGTAGACGCGCTAGTTTCAGGGACTAGT
>DMJL01000232.1:0-2484 GCA_003451785.1 Bacteroidales bacterium | reverse complement strand
TGGCGGAATTGGTAGACGCGCTAGTTTCAGGGACTAGTGCTGGAAACAGTGTGCAGGTTCGAGTCCTGTTCTGGGTACATTGGTCAGCCACCAACAGAGGTGGTTTTTTTGTGCCGTTACATTTTGCATTTTTTGTAATTCTATTCTCTGCAAATCAGCAGAATACATATTCAACTTCAATAAAATGCAGAGTTTATACATTTGATTTCCTTATAATCAGCCAAACCCATTCAGCAAATGGGAATTTTTAAAAAGGATTTTGTTCTTAATCAAATAGGTAGAGCAATTCCTTCTCAATCCTTTTATCAGCCAAAATGCAATTCTGTTGTGGCAAATACTCTGGCACGAATGGTTTAACTAAAACTGATGATTGGTTTCGTTATCATTACCCACGGTTGAATCCGTGGGCTAGTAAATTTCCCAATGTGATAAACCATTAAACCGATGACAATAAGAATAATACAAAAATTGCGCCTTGCTTCCAAAACAACTTCCCACCCAGAGTCTAAAAGCACATCAGGTAATTCCACTATCTTTGTTTTTATGCAATACAGCATTACTCACAATCCAAATAAAAACCAATTATTACGATCAAAACAATGGATTTAGAAATAAAAGACCGCGCTAAGAAATGGCTTGCCAAGGAATACGATGAAACCACACGAACTCAGGTGCAATATTTGCTTGACCACGACCCGGAGGGTTTGCTAGATGCTTTTTATTGCAATTTGGAGTTTGGTACAGGCGGACTAAGAGGCATTATGGGGGTGGGCACCAATCGTATGAACCAATATACAGTAGGAATGGCAACACAAGGGCTTGCCAATTATCTGAAAAAAAGTTTTGAAAACCTGCCCCAAATATCGGTAGCCGTGGCTTATGATTGCCGGAATCAAAGCACCTATTTTGCTAAAGTAACGGCCAAGGTGCTTGCGGCCAACAATATAAAGGTGTTTTTATTTAGCGATTTGCGACCTACACCACAGCTTAGCTTTGCTGTAAGGGAGTTGGGCTGCCAAAGTGGTATCGTGATTACCGCTTCGCATAATCCCAAAGAATATAATGGCTACAAAGTGTATTGGAACGATGGAGGCCAACTTGTACCACCGCACGACGCAAATGTGATTCAGGAAGTAAACAAGATTTCGGGCATTGTAGATGTGAATTTTGATGGGCCGGACGACAATATTGTTTTGTTGGGAGCAGAGATGGACACAAGTTACATAGATCGCATGAAAAGCTATTCCCTTCAACCACAAAACAATGCCAAGCATAGCGATTTGAAGATTGTATTTACCCCAATTCATGGTTCGGCTGTGCTGCTTGCACCCTTGGCATTGAAAGCCTTTGGATTTGCCCAAGTGCTAAATGTACCAGAGCAAGATGTGGTGAGCGGTGATTTTCCTACAGTTCATTCGCCCAATCCCGAAGAAGCTGCTGCATTAAAATTGGCAATAGAAAAAGCTGTAGCTACAGGTGCTGATTTGGTGCTGGCAACCGACCCAGATGCCGATAGAGTTGGAGTTGCAATCAAAGACCCATTTGGGGATTTTGTATTGCTCAACGGCAACCAAACAGCCGCTTTGGTAACTTCTTATGTGCTGGAGCAATTGAAGCAACAAGGCAAACTTACAGGCAAAGACTATATTGTGAAAACTATTGTAACAACCGAGTTGCTCCAATCTATTGCCGCCAAATACCAAGTAGAGTGCTTTGATGTGCTCACAGGATTCAAATACATTGCTGAATTAATAAGGCATTGGGAAGGAACCAAAAATTTTGTTGCTGGAGGTGAAGAGAGTTATGGGTACTTGATAGGCGATTATGTGCGCGATAAGGATGCTATCATCACTGCATGTTTTGTAGCCGAAGCCGCTGCATGGGCTAAGGAAAATGGCAAAAGCCTGTATCAGATTTTAATCGAATTGTATTTAGAGCATGGCTTCTATTTAGAAAAGTTGGTAACCATCACCCACAAGGGCAAGGATGGTTTAGAAAAAATAAAATCCCTGATGGATAGGTTTCGCCACCACCCACCCGATACTTTGGCAGGGAATAAGATTGCAGTAATTAAAGATTACAAACACCAAAAAGCCATAAATCAGCAACATGGAAATGAAAGCATCATAAATCTACCTAAATCGGATGTGATTCAATATGTTTTGGATGATGGTAGCACTATATCCATGCGCCCATCAGGAACCGAACCAAAAATTAAATTTTACTTTGGAGTAAAAGGCTTACTACCTTATGCCGAGGATTTTGATTCGGTAAAAACACAATTGGAAGAAAGGATTTCCAAGTTGGTAATGGAGCTTCAAGCCATTTAAAATTAAAGATCGTTCTACAACAACAAAGGCTTTCAAAAAAAGAAAGCCTTTATTGTTGTACAGACAATTTTTCACTGAACTCCGAAGGATTTTTATCTAAAATAACTGCGTGCTTCTCTAAGCCGTTGCTGTGCTTCCTCGTTATCGGGATTAT
>DMJL01000307.1 GCA_003451785.1 Bacteroidales bacterium | reverse complement strand
CTGAAAAATGTCCATTACGCCTAAATTTACAACAAATTTTTCTGTGGGATAATGGTTTAGCAGCCTATTCAGAGAAATTCAGCAGCCGTTACAAGGCCATTCTCAGACGAATAAGTTTTTCCAAAAGTTCTTCAAGTTTTTCGAGTTCAAGCATATTTGCACCATCCGATTTTGCTTTTGATGGATTGGGGTGTGTTTCAATAAAAATACCATCAATCCCGGTTGCAATGCCGGCTTTGGCAATGGTTTCTATCAGGTGTGGTTGACCTCCCGTTACACCCGACGATTGGTTGGGCTGTTGTAATGAATGGGTAACATCTAAAACTACGGGTACTCCAAATCCTTGCATCACAGGAACTCCCCTAAAATCAACAATTAAGTCGCCGTAGCCAAAACTTGAACCTCGTTCGGTAACCAAAATATTGTTGTTGCCTTCTTGACGAACCTTGTCAACAGCAAACTCCATAGCCTGTGGGGAAAGAAATTGGCCCTTTTTAATATTTACCACTTTGCCAGTCTTTGCTGCGGCTCTTAGCAAGTCTGTTTGCCTACAAAGGAAAGCAGGAATTTGAAGCACATCAACGAATTGCGCTGCCATGAATGCTTCTTCATGGCTATGAATATCGGTTACAACAGGCACATTCATTTGCTTTCCAATATCCGATAGAATGGATAAAGCCAAAGTATCACCAATACCTGTGAAACTATCGAGCCTTGAGCGATTCGCTTTCTTGTAAGAAGCTTTGAATATATATGGAATTTGAAGTCGGGTAGTGATTTTATTAATGGATGACGCTATTTCGTATCCCATATTCTCATCTTCCAACACGCATGGCCCAGCCATCAGAAAAAATGGAGTACTTGTTTTGCCTTTATTTTCAAAAATGGCTTTTAGAATCTCTTTCATACAAATGGTAATTTTATTGGTAATGCACAGCCAACCAAATACATAGCGGCAAACTACTTGTGTAATTCACACGGTGTTTTTGTCCGGCAGGAATTAAAACATAATCTCCTGCACATAACTTTAAGGGTTCTTGATTTTCAAATTCTAATGAAGCTTCACCTTGCAAAAGTATCACCCACTCATGCAACGGCTCTTGAAGCCAAGTTCCAAATGGGGTTGTTTGCCCCGAGCTTACTATTCGCTCAATTCTCACGGATGCAGCTCCTACTAAAGTTTCAAAAACTTCATTTTCTACGGCAAATTGATTCTTGAGCTGAAAAATATTGGAAAGATTCATTGGTACTAAACTTTACAATAGGGATTCAAAATCGCCTTTGCCCTCCCTTACTACCACCATTTCATCGCCAGTGCAATCTACTATGGTGGAAACTTCAGTTTCTCCAATTCCGCCGTCGATGACCATATCCACCTTATCCAAAAATTCTTCGTAGAGAAGTTCAGGGTCGGTCAGCGATTCCAAATCATCCGAGAGGGAAAAAACTGTGGTAGAAATAATCGGATTTCCTAGCTCGTTGGCAATTAATCGAGGTATGGAATTATCAGGAATTCTTATTCCAATGGTCTTTTTCTTGCTCTGAAAAATGCGGGGAACTTGGTTGCTGGCATTCAAAATAAAAGTAAAAGGACCTGGTAATGCCCTTTTCATAGCCTTATATACCTGATTGCTGAATGGGCGGGTATAGTCGGAGATATTGCTCAAATCGGTGCAAATTATCGAAAAATTAGCTTTTTCTAAGGCAATGCCTTTCAATTGAGCCACTCTTTCTACAGCTCTTATCTGATATAGGTCGCAGCCTATTGCATACATTGTATCGGTAGGATAAATAATTACCCCGCCTTGCCTCAAGCAATCCACTACCTGTTGAATATGTTTAGAATTAGGATTTTCGGGATAAATCTTTAGCAGCATAATTCTGGTTGTCTAAATGATAAAAGTACAAATATTTTACGCACATCCATTCTTTAATTACATCTAATTAGCAGAGTCCGTAGTTTGGTCAACTTTATTAAAGCAAGGTGCTGTAAATTGCTATTGCTTCAAATCACCGACAACAGCATATAGGATGCATTTATTAACCTTACCTTCGCACAAAATTTGAATATGGAATGGTAGATACCAAGAAAATACTCTTTGGACTTACACTGCAAGAGTTGAAGCAAGAAGTTACCGATTTAGGACTTCCAAGCTATACAGCAGCGCAAATTGCGCAATGGTTGTACAGCAAAGGCGTTGATACTGTGGAGCAAATGACCAATATTTCGCTAAGTGCGCGCAACATGCTTCAAGAAAGGTTCGCCATGGGTTTGTATGCCCCTACTCAGGTTCAGGTATCTAAGGACGGCACAAAAAAGTATTTGTTTGCTGTCAGCCAAGGCCGTTTTGTAGAAGCCGCATATATGCCCGAGACATCCAGAAGCACTTTATGCGTGTCAACACAGGTGGGATGCCGCATGGGATGCCGATTTTGCATGACCGCCACACAGGGACTGCAAGGAAATTTAACTGCCGGCGAAATATTAAACCAAATTCGCAGTCTTCCCGAACGACAAACACTAACCAACATAGTGTATATGGGTATGGGTGAACCATTAGACAACTTGCAAGAAACCCTCAAAAGCCTTGAAATACTTACTTCTTCCTACGGGTTCGGAATGAGTGCAAAGCGAATTACTGTTTCTACTATAGGATTACTTCCCGCTCTCGAAGAGTTTCTCCAAAAAAGCACTTGCAATCTTGCCATAAGTCTGCACTCTCCATTCGATTCAGAAAGACAAGAATTGATGCCCATGCAAAAAGCACATCCTATAAAGGAGATTTTAGAAGCTATAAAGACACCGGCTGCTGATAGGACACGAAGAATTTCTTTTGAGTACATTGTTTTCAAAGGAGTAAATCACTCACGAACACATGCCAACGAGATTGCAAGGATTTTGAATGGCATGAAGTGTCGGATAAATCTGTTGCGCTATCACTCTTTACCCAACAATCCGCTGCAAACACCAACCGAAGAAGACATGCAGGTGTTTCAACAACTGCTCGAACAAAAGGGCTTGATTACTACCATCAGAAAATCCCGAGGGCAAGATATTGATGCAGCATGTGGGTTGCTTTCTACCAAAATGCTGAAAAACAAAACTCTAAATACATTTTAAACCGTTTTGTGTTTTACTCAACACTTCGGCAAAACAGATTTACGCAGATCCAAACTTTTTATAAGGTCAATCTTTTTGCAATTGATTAGTGGTGTCTTCCAATAGACATTTTCTTAGTAAATCTTACACAAACACATGACTTGCAAAGCTGCTAATCTGTTCTCTAAAAAGAGGTAAACCGTTAACTAATTTTAACGGCTAATCTTAGCCATCTGTATAAGGAATTGATATTTTTGCAAATTGATTTTGTAATGGCAAATTTGCCTGCTTTTTATAATTCAAAAGTTGCACAATACAAACTATTCGTACAAAATAAACCGATAATCCATGATGGATATTAGAGAGCTAAACGAACGCATACAGCAAGAAAGTTCTTTTGTAGATGCCATAAAACACGAAATGGCAAAGGTAATTGTTGGCCAACACACCATGATAGATAGACTTTTGATTGGGCTTCTTACCGGAGGTCATATTCTATTGGAGGGTGTACCGGGACTTGCCAAGACTATGGCCATCAAATCGCTGGCCAACACTATAGATGCAAAGTTTAGCCGCATACAATTTACCCCCGATTTGCTACCTGCCGACCTTATCGGAACGCTGATTTACAGCCAAAAGAATGAAGCGTTTGTGGTGCGCAAGGGGCCTATTTTTGCAAATTTTATTCTGGCAGACGAGATCAATCGGGCACCTGCCAAAGTGCAGAGTGCTTTATTAGAATCCATGCAAGAGCGGCAAGTTACCATTGGTGAGTCCACATTTAAACTCCACGAGCCTTTTCTGGTGTTGGCCACTGAGAACCCCATTGAGCAGGAGGGCACCTATCCCCTACCCGAGGCACAATTAGACCGCTTCATGCTGAAGGTGGTTATTGGATACCCTGATCGGGAGGATGAGCGAAGCATTATGCGGCGCAACTTGTTGCATGAATTCCCAAGCACATCAAAAGTGGTAGATCAGCAAAGCATATTGACGGCTCGAAGCGTGGTGAAGGATGTTTATATCGACGAAAAAATCGAAAATTATATTTTGGATATTGTAATAGCTACTCGCAACCCAGGGCAATTTAAACTTAGAAATCTTGAAGGGCTTATAAGTCATGGTGGTTCGCCAAGGGCTAGTATTTACATGGCTATGGCTTCAAAAGCCCATGCATTTATCAAGCGGCGAGGATATGTGGTTCCGGAGGATGTTAGGGCAATATGTGCCGATGTGCTAAGACACCGAATAGGTGTTACTTACGAAGCCGAAGCAGAAAACATTACCACTGAGCATATTATTGAACAGATTTTGAACACCGTAGAAGTTCCATAACCCAAGAGACATGGACACCAGCAACCTGATAAAGAAAGTCAGGAAAATTGAAATAAAGACTCGTGGACTTACCAATCAAGTCTTTGCAGGGTACTATCATAGTGCTTTCAAAGGTCGTGGAATTGCTTTTTCGGAGGTTAGGGAGTATCAATATGGAGACGATATACGAAGCATTGACTGGAATGTTACCGCCAGGCTAAACCACCCTTTTGTGAAGGTTTTTGAAGAGGAGCGCGAACTCACCGTAATGCTGCTGATAGATATGAGTGGCTCCAATCAGTTTGGGGCACTTGGTCGCAACAAAGCTGAAATCATTGCCGAAATATCGGGAGTATTGGCTTTCTCAGCTTTGGCCAATAACGACAAGGTGGGTGTAATATTTTTTAGCGATGTGGTCGAGAAATTTATACCACCCAAGAAAGGAAGCAGACATATTTTGAGAATCATCAGGGAGATTATCACTTTTGTCCCCACAAGCAAAGGCACCGATTTATCAGTGCCACTCAAATATCTACAACACATTATCAAAAAAAAATCTATCTCTTTTTTGATATCCGATTTCAATCAACACACATTTGAAAGCGCACTCAATATTGCCAACAAAAAACACGATATGGTTTGTATCAGGGTGTTTGATAATCGCGAGATGGCTATCCCCCCGATGGGCATTTTAAAATTTTCGGATGCCGAAACGGGCGAAGTGTTTTGGATAGATACTTCGAGCGAAAGGGTGCAAGAGAAAATAAGGTCTTGGAATTTGCAGCATGAAGCAAAGTTGAAACGAATTTTTGCGAAAGCGGGAGTAGATGTTGCTACCATTCCCACCCATACAGATTTTGTGCGACCTTTGATAAACCTATTTAAAAGCAGAAGTTTGCAATGATGCCAATATTATTTCAATTATTAAAACCAAACTTTTTGGCTCATCGGGTTGGGTGGTCAAAGGGATTAATATTGGCAGCATTTATGCTAATGGCATACTTACCATCAGCTGCAAATCCAAAAGCGACAATTGCCATTGCGCCCGATTCTATAAAAATAGGTGAGCAATTTACTATTGATATTCAATTGCATTTGCCTCCAACCCAAGTTGCAGTGTGGCCGTTATTGGTGCAGGATTTTGCTGCAAATATCGAAATACTAAGTTTGCAACCCATTGACACCACAAACAGCAGCGGAAATAGAGTATTGAGCCAAACCTTGATAGCTACTTCTTTCGCTTCCGGATTTCATCCTATACCGCCGGTGGTTTTTACCATCATCGAAAATCAGGATACCATGGAAGTGGAAACCGAGGCTATGTTGGTATCCGTGCAAGATATTGCAATACAAGAAGGCGATACGCCCTACGATGTGAAACCCATATTGAGTATGCCTTGGAGTTTTAGAGAAATAGCCTCGGTTGTTATTCCGGTTTTACTTGGAATTATGGTACTCTATTACATCATTAAAAAATTTAGAGACACAATAGCCTTAAGAAAGAATCATAAATTACAAAACCCTAAGCCCGAACTTCCAGCGCATGTAGAAGCTCTGAAAAATCTTGAAAGACTACAGCAAAAAAAGCTTTGGCAATCTGGAAAAGTGAAACTGTATTATATTGAGCTAACATACATCTTAAGACATTATTTGGAGAGAAGATTTGCTATAAAAGCATTGGAAATTACCACCGATGAAACCCTTGCCTTGTTGAGTGGTTTAATGCATGAACAGCATCTTTTAATCATGATTGAGAACCTATTGCGAACTGCCGACCTTGCAAAGTTTGCAAAATTGCAGCCGGATGGAAGCACCAATGATGTTTGCATGGCCAATGCTATTTTGTTTGTAAAAAGTACTGCTCAAGAAACCGTTGAGCCAAACGCCGTGAATGGAGTAGAGGGCACATCGGATTCTGAATTAAACCCCCAAACCAAAACAGAAGCATAAGTGGAAATACAATTTGTAAACCCCCAAGTTTTGCTATTGTTGCTGCTGATTCCAGTTGTGGTTGTGTGGTATTTGCGCAAGCACAAAAGCCAGAGTGCCGATATAAGGTTTGCACATTCGTTTTATATTCAAAATGTACGAAAGAGTTTTCGTCTTCGAATGATGCACCTACCTTTTTTACTGAGGATTGGTGCCTTGATTTTGGTCATTTTTGCTATAGCTCGCCCCCAATCTGCATTTCGCGAAGTAACCACCGAATCGGAAGGCATAGATATAGTGATAGCTGTGGATATTAGTGGTTCGATGCTTGCCGAGGATTTTGCTCCCAATAGAATGCATGCAGCTAAAGAAACTGCCTTGGAGTTTATCTCCATGCGACCAACAGACCGCATTGGAATTACTCTTTTTAGCGGCGAAAGTTTTACGCTCAGCCCTCCCACTACCGACCACGCCAGTCTCGCGGGACTACTGGAAGCAGTGAGTACCGGCATGGTAGAAGACGGTACTGCCATTGGCGACGGTATAGCTACTGCTATCAATCGGTTGCGCAATAGCCAAGCAGTTAGTAGAGTGATTATTCTACTCACCGATGGAATCAACAATGCCGGTGTAATCGACCCGAGAACTTCAGCCGAAATGGCCAGATTGTTGGGAATAAGAATTTATACCATCGGTGTTGGCTCAGAAGGACTCGTACCGTTTCCGGTAGAAACGCCTTTTGGTATTCGCAGAGAAATGGTGGAAATGCCCATTGATGATGAATTGCTCAATAGTATTGCTGAGGAAACTGGCGGAAAGTATTTTTGGGCAGGAACTATGGATAAACTTAGACAAATTTACCGTGAGATAGATACGATGGAACGCACTCGGACTGAGATTACAGAACTTGAAGTTCGACACGATGAGTTTTTTCCTTTGTTATTACTAGCTTTAGCATTATTGATATTGGAATTCTTGCTAAGAAACACTTGGTTGAAATCCAATCCTTAAGCAAATTGTATGGAAGCCTTCAAATTTGAAAACCCACAATATCTTTACTACTTGCTGGTGCTTCCGGCAATGGTAATAATTTTTGCAATATCTCGATTTTTGCGAATGAGGGCATTAAAAAGATTTGGTCGAATAGAAGAAGTCCAAAAGCTGATACCGCTTATGTCGGTAAGGCGACCTTGGTTGCGATTCGTTTTTCTTTCAATGGCTGTGGGTTTCTTAGTTGTAGCAATTGCAAATCCTATGGTAGGCGTGCAACCTGAAGAGGTTGAACGGCATGGCGTTAATTTGGTAATTATGCTCGATGTAAGCCGAAGCATGCTCGCAGAAGACATAAAGCCCAATAGGATAGAAAGGGCGAGGTTGGCCGCATCTCGAATATTGCAACAACTTGACTACGATAGAATAGGATTGGTAACCTTTGCCGGTACTGCTATCGCTCAGATTCCTATTACCAACGACCGTTCCGCATTGCAAATGATGCTTCCAATAGTGCGCCCCGAACAGATGGCAGTGCAGGGTACTGCTTTGGGTGCAGCAATAGAAAGAGCTGTGGCTGCATTCGATGTTGATAAAATGAAAAGTAATGTGATAGTCATACTTAGTGATGGTGAGAACCATGCCGATGACCCTACTTCTGCTGCTGAGATGGCGGCAGAGCATGGTATAATAATTCATGC
>DMJL01000231.1 GCA_003451785.1 Bacteroidales bacterium | reverse complement strand
TTTTCAGTGCCACACCTCCTGTGCTGATTTTTTCGGCCAACATCCGCCGTGGTAATATTCCTGAGAAAGACTCTTTAGCCAACATCAGAGAAACCGGCGAAGCGGTAGTGAATCTGGTGAATTACAATATGGCACGACAAATGGCATTAACAGGACTTGAGTATCCGAAGGGGGTGAATGAATTTGAAAAATCCGGACTTACTCCCATTCCATCAGAACGAGTGCAACCACCAAGAGTAAAGGAAAGCCCGGTGCAATTTGAGTGCAAGCTTTTAGAAATAAAATCATTGGGGAATTCTCCCGGAGCTGCTAACCTTATCATAATGGAGGCATTGGTGATGCATATTGCATCGAGTGGTCTGCTCCCCAACAACAAGGTGAACTCAGCAGGCTTGGGATTGGTTGGCAGATTGGGCGGATTTGGATATTCGCGGGTTGAAGAAAGTTCGGTTTTCGACATTCCTTTGCCCGATACGGGTTTGCCGGTAGGCTTCAGTGCCCTGCCCAACTTCATTAAACGAAGCAAACTGCTTACAGGCGATGAACTTGCGCAACTTGCAAGTGAAACTGTAATTCCCGAGTCAATCAGTTTGGATGAATTTGCTGCATCCGATTATTATAGCGACATTTTGCGAACTATTGAATCCTTATCGCCCGAGCTTCGACAGGAATATTTTCATCGCGAAATACGAAACCTTATTGCACAAAAAAGGCTGCAAAAAGCTTGGAAACTCATTTTAACCTTCGACCCGGTGCAACTTAGGCAGGATTAAAACCTTAATGCGTGGTTGCTAATTGCTTCCTAATCTCCTCCACCGAAAGTGCCACCACTTCGTTGCTGGCGGGCAACGCAAACGATGGTTCAATCTGGTGATTACCACTGGCCGATATGGCATCTTTGATTGCCAACCAGGCCGAAAGTGCCAACATAAAGGGAGGCTCTCCAACAGCCTTGCTGCGATGGATAGCTTCGGGATTAGGTGCGCCTTGCAGGAGTTCTACCTCAAAATACTCGGGAGTATCGCCCAAAGTGGGTATTTTGTAGGTGTCGGGCGAATGGTTCAAAAGGTTTCCTTTATCGTCCCAGCGGATAACTTCGGTGGTACACCAACCCAAACCCTGAATGAAGGCTCCGTAAATCTGACCTTTATCAATGGCCGGGTTGATGGAATCGCCAACATCGTGAACGATTTCGACGCTTACCGCCCGACTTCGCCCTGTGAGCAGGTCAACCTCCACCTCGGAGACTGACATCCCATAAGCAAAATAATAAAATGGATGTCCTTTGCCTGTTGAACGGTCGAAATGCACTTCGGGAGTTGCATAAAAGCCGGTTGCGCTTAGACTGATCCTTTCTAAATGCGCCCTATCTGCCAATTCTGCAATTGAAATACATTTGAGTGCTTCACCCTCAAAAAACACTTTGCCATCTTCAAAAACAAGCTCGCCATTTACAATATCCCCATATTTGTTTTGAAGCATCTTCAGAGCCAATGGGCGCAGCCGCTTTTTCAGTTTGTCAATGGCATCCTTCACGGCCATCCCATTCATATCGGTACCTGAAGATGCTGCCGTGGGCGAAGTGTTGGGGACTTTTGCCGTATTGGTGGCATTCACTTTTACGCTCTCTTCCGGTAATCCCATCTCGGCAGCGGCAATCTGAAGAATTTTGGTATGAAGCCCCTGCCCCATCTCCGTTCCTCCGTGATTTACCAAAAGGCTTCCATCCTTGTAGAGCAAAACAAGTGCCCCTGCCTGATTTAGAAACGATGTGGTAAACGAAATACCGAATTTTACCGGAGTACATGCCAGTCCCCTTTTCACATTTGCATGCAACATATTGAAAGCATCCACTTTTTTGCGGCGTTCTGCATATTGGGTTTTGCTTATGATGCGCTCGGCGATAATATGCAATCTGTTGTTTTTCAATACCTGACCATACGGAGTAAGATTACGGTCATCTATACCATAAAAATTGCGCTGCCTTATTTCCAATGGGTCTTTCTTTAGAAAACGGGCTATCTGGTCAATTATATTTTCCATGACCGCCATTCCCTGTGGCCCGCCAAACCCTCTGAAAGCCGTGTTCGAGGGCAGGTTGGTTTTCCAGATATTGCCCGTAATACGAACATGGGGGATGTAGTAAGCATTTTCGGCATGAAACATGGCCCGTTCCATAATGGGGACCGACAGGTCGGCACACCAACCCGCATCGGAATTGAGATCCACAATATACGCCATGATACGACCATCGTTGTCGAAACCAATGGTATAGTCCGACTCGAAACGGTGGCGTTTGCCGGTGATCTTCTGGTCGTCGTCGCGAAAGAGCTGAATTCTCACAGCCTGGCGGGTTACTTGGGCGAGTAGTGCAGCCCATGCAGCCACATGGTTCCCCTGACTCTCCTTGCCTCCAAAACCGCCGCCTAAGCGTTTCACTTCACAAACCACCTGATTGGCTTGCAATCCCAAAACCTCGGCAACTACCATCTGGGTTTCGGTGGGGTTTTGCGACGATGCATAAACGGTCATTTCGCGATTCTCGCCGGGCACGCACAATGCACCTTGGGTTTCTAAATACCAATGCTCCTGAGCGCCGGTTTTCAGTGAGCCACGAAGAACATTGGCTGCTTTGAGAATAACATCATCGGGCGAACCCATTTCATAAACCCTTGGGGGAATCAACAGGTTTCCTTTATTTTTAGCGTCGCTGATAGTAAGAATTGGCTCAAGGTCTTCGTAAGTAATGGTAATCTTCTTCTCTGCTTCAAAGGCAATCTCATCGCTATCGGCAGCAATAAGGAACATAGCCTGCCCCACGCAATGCACCACGCCTTCGGCTAAGCAAGGCTCGTCGTGCTTCACGGGATTCATTTGGTTGAGCCCGGGTATAGCGGTATAATCCAAAACGGCATGTACGCCTTTCACCTTGCGTGCTTGGGAGAGATCGTAGCCGATAATACGGGCATGGCAGCGTGGGCTGTAAACAACCCTGCCATGCAGCACCCGTGTGGCCGGAGAAAAATCGCCAACATAAACCGCTTCTCCGGTTACATGCATTATGGCACTTTCGTGTGGAATCGTTTTGCTCATGGCTTTTTCAGTTTTTCTTAATGGCAATGAAATGCTCAAATGCCTTCAGCAGCAGATTTCGGGCTGCTAATGCACGGTATTGCCATGTACTCCGGGCATCGGAAATGGGCGAGAACTCTTTTTCTAGCATTGCAGCAACTTCTTTTGCGGTTTCCCAATTCAAAAGTTTACCAATCAAATCCCTTTCAACCAACAATGCTCTTTTGGGTCGCTCGGCCATGCCGCCAAGCACCACCACAGCATCCACAACTATGCCTT
Organism: Bacteroidales bacterium; assembly: GCA_003451785.1. Taxonomy (GTDB): domain Bacteria; phylum Bacteroidota; class Bacteroidia; order Bacteroidales; family UBA7960; genus UBA7960. The sequence goes on along the minus strand of DMJL01000231.1, from coordinate 7,971 downwards.
CTCCATTTGTTTTTAATGCTACAGAAAGGGAAACCGTTGATATATCGAGGTCGCGACGCGTGGATACTTTTTCTACGAAGAAATGTAAGTCTGCTGGCATTTTAGGAATGAATACGCCTGTAAGCAGTTCATCAGGTTGGAGGTTAGTTTGACGGTATCCCGTAATGAACTGTTCTAGGTCGAGTTGCCGTTTACCTATCTCAGAAGTCAACTCAACCACTGATTTTAGGGCAATCAGTGGCGGAATAAGGTCGCCAACAGGCGATGCTGTAACTATGTTCCCGCCAACGGTGGCAACATTCCTTATTTGTTGCGAAGCAAATACATCCAATATTGGCAACAGGTGCTTCAAATGCTCCGAAGCTACCTCCTTTAGTTTTTCAATCTTAACACCAGCACCTATAAACACGCCTTTGTCGGTTACCTGTACCTCTTCAAGTTCGCTGATGTGCGATAAATCCAAGATCTCCTGCAGATACTCATGGGTTTTGTTTTGCCTGATGGCCGTATCGGTGGCACCGGCAATAATTTTAGCTTTGGGAAACTGAGCCCGAAGTTTCATCGCTTCCTGTAAGTTGGCAGGAAGCAGATACCGTTGCACCATACTTTCGATGCTTAGGGACTCCCCTTCTGACTTAATTTCCATAAGCACTTTAACAATAGCTTCTCGATTTTCGTCGAACTGGTCGGGCATTCGTTCCTTACAACATTGCACAGCTGCATCCATAATTGGCTGATAGCCGGTGCAACGGCAAAGATTTCCAGCCAGGCTGTCGGTCAGGTTTTTGCGGGTGGGAAGTTTGTCGGATTTGTATAACGAAAAAAGCGACATCACCACACCGGGAGTACAAAAGCCACACTGGCTCCCGTGGTTGTCCACCAGAGCCTGCTGCACTGGATGCAGCCTGAGTTCGTGTCCGTTGCGCACAACCAGATTTTCTATTGTTACCAAATGCTTACCATGTATGGACGCAAGGAATAGCAGGCATGAGTCAACTGCTTTGTAGCGAATGGTATGGTTCTCGTCCAGTTCGCCCAACACTACAGTGCAAGCTCCACAATCGCCTTCGGCACAGCCTTCCTTCACCCCGAGATGGTGGGGCATAGAGCGCAAATAATTCAGCACAGTGGTTGACGGACGAAAAGTCTCTTTGGAAAAGTCAATTGCCACCACTCGGTCATCCAAAACAAACTTTAGCACATCAGCCATTATAAATGGTTCTGGTTTTTTACATCAATAATTTTTGCCATGATACTAATGGCTATTTCGCGCGGGGTTTCTGCATGAAAAGGGATTCCAATAGGTGTATTCACCTTTTCGAGCTGTTCTTTGGACACCTTTCCGCCCTCTAAGATTTTTGCAAATGTTTCGCCGACCTTGCGTTTGCTGCCTATCATGCCCAGGTAGAGTAACCCTTTTGGGGCTAAGGCCTCTAACAATACGGCATCGAAGGCGTGCCCCTGGGTGGTAATCACCCCAAAATCGCGTGGAGTGAACGGAATGCTATTGGCTAACTCCAGATAATCGCCTGCCATACATTCTGCATAATCACTCGGGAATTCGCTGTAAATTTCGGGACGGTTATCCACAAAATGCACCTTGAAACCAAGACCGGATGCATACAAACCCACTTCGCGACCCACATGGCCTGCACCGAAAATGTAGAGGTTCAGATTGGTTTGTATGGGTTCGAAATAGATGCTAACGCGTCCGCCACAAATCATACTCACATCCTCCTCAAGCTCGTAATGGATATGGCGGGGTTTGCCGCTTTTCAAAAACTCCCGTGCGTCGGCAATGGCCTTCCTTTCGATGGCTCCGCCGCCTACGGTGCCCATAATGTGACCTTCGTCGAACACAACCATTTTAGCGCCTTCTTTGCGGGGGGTGGAACCTTCGGTATCGGTAACTATGCAAAGCACAAACGGCCTGCCTTGTTCTTTGATTTTATGAAGCTGAAATATTATATCGTCCATTGGGCAATATTTTTTTGGGAAAAGTAAATTTGCCAAATGTAAGGAATAAATTCAAAACATCAGGGGCCAAGATTTAGAAAATCTCTGTACTCTTCAGGGGTGTTGATGTTGAGCAGAACCCTGCTGTCGGTGACCGGAACCGTTACTTTCCTGAAAGATTTTAAAAAACTGTTTAGAGCCGTAGAAGGTTCGCTGCAACAGACAATCTGCTGTGCCACAATGGGGTTGAGAAGCACCGGATGCCCGCCCTTTGCTCCAAATACCGGAACTACAAAATCGCCTTCGGAAGCCGCTTGCAGCATTTGCTGCAATAGTTGGGCATCAACAAATGGATTATCCACATTATGAATGAACACAGGATGGTTGCTGCCCGTTGCTTGTAGCCCAAGCTGCAACGACCTGAACCGGCCCATCTCGGGGGCATCATTCACCACAACGAAGTTTGCCCCGCTTGCACCTGCAGCAATTGACCTTGCCCGGGCTTCCGAAAGCGGATTGACCACCACTACCACAGGGCTGCACCCAAACGCATGAAAACCGGCAAGAATTTTAGACAGGAAGTTGTAATTTGAGCCATAGGGCAGGTTCAGCTTGTCGTGCCCCATGCGCTTCGACAGCCCTGCTGCAAGTATTATAGCGCCTGTTTGTGGCATTTTTTATAATGTAACGGCTTTTTGATGCAAATGTAACTTTTCGGGAATTTACCTATTGAAAGGTTTGTGTGTGGCGTTATTGAATGTCTTTCAATTGCTTTAGCATTTCCGACAGAAATGTTTCCTTGATATTCCAAACAATTAAATAGTCAATTCCAAAATAATTATGCACGATTCTGTTCCTGAATCCCCTTATTTTAAGCCAATCTATCTGTTTATTGTTATCTTTAAATTCTTCTGGCAGTCTATTTGCGGCTTCACCGATTATTTCAAAATTCCGAATTACTGCATCAATTGTTTTACTGTCTTTGACAAATTCATCGTAAGTAAGACCATTTGTGTAATCCAAAATTTTTGATCCACTTTCCAAAATATCTTCAATAAGGAGTTTTGGGTCGCGTTTAGGCATAAATAATTTCTTGTTTGATTTGCTCAAAATATTTTTGCTTGATGCCTTTCACTGATATCAAGTCCACTTTTCGTTTTAACTGAGATTCGAGAAAGTCGGCAAGGTCAATGAATTCAATTCCAACCGGTTGAGAAAAATCAACTATGATGTCCACATCACTCGAAGCAGGCGAGAAGTCATCTCGTACAACAGATCCAAACAATCCGATTGAACTTACAAAATACTTTGCCTTAAGTTCCGGCTTAAGATTACGAATGGTTTGCAATATGGGATTCGCGTAATTCATATTTCAAACATACATGAATAATATTTAACACGTTTGGAACAGAAATCAAACCTGTTAATGGTTATATGCAATAAGCGCTAAACTCAATAGTTTTTTATTGTTTCATTAAAAACAAGCACTACGACAACGGTATGCGGGCTTGACTTTCACAAAGGTATTATACCCATGTGTATTATCAAAACAAACGGAAAAAAGTTGTTCAGGAATTTGGCTTATCGCGCTCTGATAGTTCCTCCTGAAGAAGCGCTTTTGTTCAGGGTGGCAGGCGTGCCGTAATAATTTACCCTGGCTCCGCTGCTTGCGTCAATCGACATTTCGTTGGTTGCAAAAACATGACTGATTGCAGCCGAAGACGCATCAACCGTTGCATTGTCGGCTTTTAACTCCCGGGCATTAACAAGGGCGCCGCTGCTGCTGTCGAGAAACAAATCCCGAACCCTCCCGCTTAGATTTACTTGCGCGCCGGAGCTTGCATCAACGTTTAATTTTTCCACATCTAAGTTTAACTCGACTGAAGCTCCTGCGCTTAAATTGAGCAGCAGCGCCGGGCCGACAATACCGGTTGGGGAAGTGAACCTGGTGCCGGACGAACCACTCAGGGCTTCGAGCGACACGAAATCAACTTCCATACGAAGGGCCTTGTGTTGTTTTACACTTTCTTTCAGACGGATTCTAAGCACGCCATCAACTACTTCGGTAACTATCAGCTCAACCAGGTTGTCGTCGGCTTCGATGGTAAGCCCTGTCTCGTTGCCCTGGCGCAATTCAATATAGATACCTCCCGAAGCTCTGATAGAGTTAAAACGCCCTATTTCGCGCTTTTCGGTAACCACATTCATGCTGCCTACGATTTCCGCGTCCCGATCAACATTCAGGGTGGCCGGAACAAAATTCACATTGTACCTGACCACCACCAACATAGTAATGATAAACGTAAGTATTGCAATAGAGGAGACTAAAAGGATTTTGTTTGTTGTCTTCATTTCTGTAATTTTTTTTAATTCAAACCAAAAATCAGGTGTCGTTTTGTTGCCTGTAAACATCGTATTGCTGTTCCAGGTCGAGTAGGTTCATGCGGAGCAATTCCATGGTTCTGAACATTTGGGGCAGCGCTTCCTGTACAAATTGCTCCTTTTTCAGTTGGAGGGTTTTTTCAAATCCATCTTCGGACACAAAGTAACCAATGCCCCGCTTGTTGTAAATAATTCCTTTATCCTGAAGGTAATTGAAGGTGCGCATGGCGGTGTTGGGATTTACCTCAACCTGCACGGCGACCTCCCTTATCGAAGGAATCTTCGCCCCTTCCTCCCATTTTTTCTGCAATATATTCTCACAGAAATAATCGGCTATCTGCAGATAAATTGCATGGTTTTCGCTGAATTTCATACCTACACCTGCCTTTCTTTAATGCCAAACCAGGTTAATACCAAAAAGAAGGGTATCATCAGGTAATAAAAAGCAAATTCCATGATATCGGGCAGGGTCTCTCTGAAAAAGTTTTCCAAACCGGGTGAAAGGGAAGCGCTCTGAAACCCTAAATGGCTTTCGAAGTTGACCGTTCCAAATATTAAAAAGACAGCAATTGTTACAATCAACCCCAAAACACTCTGGATCACAAAAATGCTAAGGATGGTTTTGAAAAAATTCAGTTTGCGGAAATAAATGGCTCCAAACAGGAAAACGGACTGTGTAATAACATAAATAAGCACGGTTTTGAGGCCATCCCAAGTCCATATTGCCGAAAATGTTCCCGCAGCCAACGGGATTCCGACAATCAGGTGCGTAAGCAGAATTACCAATGCAATACCAACAAGGGCAAAGATGGAGTACATGATGGCCGTCAACAGCCAGGCCATGGCGAGGCGTTCGAGGTTCGAAACCGGGAGGGTAAGAAATGTAATGCTTCTTTGGGGGCTATTCAGTTCGGAAAAAATATTGCCCGAAAAAATATAACCGCCCAGAAAAAGCGCTACGAAATAAAGCGGCCAAAGCCCTCGGATGCCCTCCGGATTAAAAAATCCGGTTAATACCGAAACCACAAGCAGCATTCCGCCAATTGAGGCAAAGGCGATAAGCAGGCCGGTGAAGTTGACAAAAACCTGCCGTTTCATCAAAAGCAAAAGCCTTTTTATACTGAAGATATTATTTTTGTTTCCCATGATTATGAGGGATTTGCAAATGCTTCATGAATAGCCTTAGTGTTGTTTACTACGGCATTGAACAACAATTCGAGGTCGATGTGGCTTTCGCTGCCCGACGTATTGGCAAGCAATGCTGCCGAGCCGCCAAACACCTCTTCGGAATACAGAATCTTTTCACCTTCTGAAGCCTTGTGGTGGGGTTCAAAAAGGAGTTTTTTAGAAATTTCTTCAACGCCCCGGTTGAAGATGATTTTACCTTCGTCCATGATAACCACCGGATCGATAAGGCTTTGAAGGTCGCGAACCTGGTGCGTCGAAATAACGATGATCTGGTCAGGCTCCATGGATGCCGCAATCACCTTTCTGAACTGGCTTTTTGAAGGGATGTCGAGACCGTTGGTTGGCTCGTCCATGAGCATCAACCGGGCATTGGTGCTAAGACCGAAGGCCAGCAGAAATTTTTTCTTTTGCCCGTACGAAAACTGGTTGAGTTTTTTGTCGGGGTCGAGCTGGAATTCTTCCATGAGCCTTCCGAATTTTCCACGGTCGAAGTTCGAATAGAACTGTGCGTTCAGATCGATGTACCTAGAAATCCGTATCGCAGGCAATTCAAATTCCTCAGGCAGAATGTAGATGTTTACAAGAGCCTCAGGAATGCGGTCTTGAGCCTCAAAGCCGTTTTGCATGCACCTGCCCGATAGGGGAAACACCAACCCGGCTATAAGTTTCAGCAAGGTGGTCTTTCCTGCCCCGTTGCGGCCCAACAGACCGTAAATATTCCCCTGCTCAAGTTTCAGGCTCAGCCCGTTGAACAAGGGTTTCTTGCGGTTGTAGGCAAAAATGATGTTCTCTAAAAAGACCATAATTATAATGTTTTAGTGTACTACTAATCTAACACACTGCAAAGGTAAAATTGTTTTTAATAACTATCCAATTTTTTTTTACTTTTTTTTGAAAAATTCAGGGGCAACCGGTTCCATTGCAGCACATCACCCGCTTCGTGCTGGTTTACAGCTAACCGCAGGTGCAGGCTGCAACCTGCCCCTACGGGTATTTCAGCTGTTTTGGCTGATTGATAAAAAAACTGGCACCCACCATCGTAAGCGGCATTCCTGAGCGACCTATCTGCCTGAAGGCGGAGCAGATTTTAGAAATACCCAGGGGCTTTTGAGGCACAAAAGCATCCAAGCGGAAGAGATTTTTCAGCATGGCTCTACCAAGGGCATTCAAAACACAAAAACACATTTTGATGATATTTAATACAAAATTTATGCGTAAATTGCCCTTTTATTTTAATGAAACTAACACGATATGTGAACTGCGACAATACAAGGTTTTTGTAGGTATTGAAGACAGTAGTGTTGTGGGGATAAACCGTTAGCACCAACCCTATAAAGACACAAAATAAGGACTAATCAAAATAATATGAGTGATTCAAGACACGAAATTCCACAATGGACTTGGTATAATGGGCAGTTTCTATTTCAGTTTGACGAACAGCTAAAGAAAAACCCTAACCTGACAATTTTTCAATTCTTTACGGACTTTTTAAAAAGTCAAGGACTGGAAAACTTGAATATCTATAATACCAAAAATCAAGGGACAGTTATCTTGCTTTAATACGGACTGCTTGTTATTCCAAGAGAAATTTTGTAAAAGACTTCAACGAATTTTCAATTTACAACGCGTAATAAATTTTTAGTTAAAACTCCACCGACTGACTGTAATCTTGACACTTTAAAATTTCTACGACTTCTTAGGAATTCGTTGGCACACGCTAACTTTTCGATAGACGTTTCAAATGCAAAACTGACTTTTTGGAATAATAACCACGGGACAAAGAATTTTGAAGTTGAAATTGGTTATGGAGATTTAGGAGAATTTCTTTCTGAAGTTGGAAAATATTATGTGAATGAAGTGAAAAATGGGAAATGCTGATGGATAAAAAAATGGCAGGTGCTAATAAATAGAACTCTAAGCGCCTGCAAGGCTCAGGGAGGAGTCCATGTTGAACTACACTTCGACATACTCAGTGCAGCGCATCATGCACCCAACATGTTTTGAGCTATGTGTTTACCGGCGGTTTTTGATGTTTTTTCAGGTTCAGGGCAAGATAGCCTGAAAACCCCACCCTGCGCCAAGCTGGAAACTTTCAGGAAATAATCAAGCCTAATTCAGGTAATTTTCCGAACTTTGAAAGATGCATACTAACCCAGCTGCAACCATATCGGGGACTATCTGCAAGGAAATCTCTTCGCTAAGATGGCGCAAAATAGCTTAATTGGTGGCAACCAAGCTCTTTGCTATGTTGCGCAGCTCACTGAATTTAGGTTGGGCAGGATAGAACAAGAAACTTGCAATTTTTAAAGCTTTAAGTATTCCAAAAACCTAACCTGCTACAGTAAATCCACTAACTTTACAGCAAAACCTGTGAGAATACATTTTATCAACTCTCTAAGGATTATTTTTTAAAAAAATTCTTTTATCCCAGATTACGCAATAGGA
>DMJL01000190.1 GCA_003451785.1 Bacteroidales bacterium | reverse complement strand
GTTGTCGAGCCATCTTCTTCTGATAAGGTCGGTGCGGCTTATGGTTTGATTGCCAATTACCAAATTGGGCAGACCATAGCGGCTAAACCTTTCGTTGTCGCGAAACTGCTCAAAATATCCCCGGCCGCGGGTGTAGAACAACGACACATTGGCCAAAGTATGAGGGTTGAATGAATGGGAAAGATGCAACTGATAATGATCTTGTTGATAGTTGTCGGTCTCATTTTCATAATACCTTGTAACCCCCAGATTGTCAACAAAACGCCCCGAGGGGTTGTAGGTGCGGTTTGTAAGCAACTTGCTACTTGGCACTCCATTCCACGCTTGGTAGGTGGTTTCTGCACCTGAGAGTACAACCGCTCTAACTATTGTATTCTTACCATAGTATCCTCCTGAGAGATAGAACGACCTTAGATCGGATGTTGCTCGGTCAACATATCCATCAGAAACAATCCTCGATAGGCGACCATCGAACGACCAGTTCTCATTCACCAGTCCTGTGCCAAAACTTGCTGTACTTTTCAGGGTGTTAAACGACCCAAATGAACTTTCCAATTCAGCATGAGCATTTTCGCGCAGTCCGAGCGTTGTCATATTTATGGTAGCTCCAAAAGCTCCGGCACCGTGGGTGCTAAGTCCCACACCCCTTTGCACCTGCACATTTTCTAATGATGATGCGAGGTCGGGCTTGTTTACCCACCACACTCCATGAGATTCGGCATCGTTGAGCGGCACTCCATTGAGTGTAATATTTACACGGGTATTATCGCTTCCGCGAATGTTCATCCAAGTATAACCCACTCCTGCACCTGCATCGGATGTTACTACCAGCGATGGAGTCATATTGAGAAGATAGGGAATGTCTTGTCCTAAATTTTTTCTTGCAATTTGTGTACCCGATACATTGGTGAATGTGGCAGGAGTGCGGCTATCCGCTCTCAAGCCCACAACCACTACTTCACTGGTGAGGGTTGCCGACCTTTGAAGCACTATAATCAAGGCTTCGGCTTTTGGTGTTCGAACAGTAATTTCCTGACTTTCATAGCCAAGGAAAGTTACTTGCAAAACATGCTCACCCACGGGCAAACCTGCAAGAGAAAAATCCCCGTTGGAGCTTGTGAATACCCCTTTGAATGTACCCTTCACCGCAATATTTGCACCTGGAAGAGGACTCTGATCAGCCCCGTCGAGCACTCTACCGCTCAACAATTGCTGACCCATTGCCATAAATGGCAAAATAATGCACAAAGCATTTAAAACCAATTTTCTGAACATGTAATTAAAAGTGTTTTTATTAAACATTAAGCAGAAAATAGAGGCGAATCCTGCTCTTTGTTTATCTCCCTTCCCTTCGCCGGCATTACCCGGATCAGGTTCTATGGGTATGATCTCAGCCCGTTTTTATGGGGCACCCCTATTATGAAAAGCAGGGCAAAGATAGATAAATTTCATTATAAAACGCGCGGCTTACAATCTGATGACTCTGTTCCATCATCCCCAAAATATACAATGGCTTTGCTTTGCGTGTATGTTATCGAATATGGCAAGGTATTTTTCATTTAATTTGCAATAAAAACACAATTGCAACAATCTTCTAACACACAATGAAAATAATCATCATAAACGGCCCCAATTTGAATCTGCTTGGCACACGAGAACCATCGATTTACGGCAATGCATTTTTTGCCGACTATTTTCTAAAACTACAATCGTGGTTGCCCGAAGTAGAACTGGAATATTTTCAAAGCAATCTGGAGGGCGAGATTGTGAGCAAGATACAGCAAACTGGCTTTCATTATCAAGGCATTGTGCTGAATGCGGGCGGTTATACCCATACCAGTGTAGCCATTGCCGACGCCATAATGGCTGTTTCGGCACCCGTGGTGGAGGTGCATATTTCTAATATTTTTGCTAGAGAAGAGTTTAGGCATAAGTCCATCATAGGACCCTATTGCGCCGGCACAATAGGAGGTTTCGGTTTGGATAGCTATCGCCTTGCCATTGAGAGTTTCAGAAAACCGGCATAAACAATCGGTCTGTGCTATTCCACAAACAGATTCCCATCGAGTTGGGAAAACCGTTTTTGCTTTTTCATGAAGTAGCGTAGCACTATGCTACCTTTAAGTACTCCATTCGGAAGTTTCGCGTTCCATGCTGGTGCATGGCGACGCATGGCTACCACCTTGTTCAAGAACGACCAATGGGCTTTTTCGATAGCGAAAATACCGGCAAAATTTCCTTCTAACAAAAATTTGAGTGAAGCAACACCATCGAGCATCAACCTTGGCAAAATAAGGGAATAGAAATAGGGAGCCGGCCAATTTTTTGCCATCAACCAAAGGCTGTTCCGAAAGTTGAGAAAGGTTTTCTTAGGATTGGTAGTACTGAGGGTGCCCCCTCCCAAGTGATATACCGTTGCCTTAGGAACCGCCCCTATTCGATATCCGACGCGCTGCAGACGCCAACAAAGGTCAATCTCCTCCATGTGGGCAAAAAATCGCTCGTCGAAGCCCCCCACTTGCCAAAAAGCAGCAGCCTTTACAAACAAACAAGCCCCGGTTGCCCAATTTACCGTAATGGAAGCATTGTATTGCCCTTCATCTTGCTCTAAGTGGTCAAAAATTCTGCCCCTACAAAAAGGGAAGCCCAAAAAGTCGATAAAACCACCAGAGGCTCCTGCATATTCAAAGCTGTCTCTTTCAAGAAACGACAATATTTTTGGCTGAGCAGCTGCGATTTGAGAGTTATGCTCCATGAAATCTATTACAGGTTCAATCCAACCCGCTACAACCTCCACATCTGAATTGAGCAGCACAAAATACTCGGCTTCTATTCTACGCAATGCAGCATTGTATCCGCCGGCATACCCCAAGTTGGATTCTAACTTTACCACATGCGCCATAGGAAAAAACTCAGCAATGAAGTCTAAACTTCCATCTGTTGATGCATTGTCGGCCACATACAATTGGGCATACTCAGGCAGATGGGCTGCAACCGAGGGGAGAAATTGCGCAAGATGCCCTTTCCCATTCCAATTTAATACAACCACCGCTACCTTTGGCATATTCATTTGAATAACGAATTAGATTTTCTGTCTTTTGGTTATGCATAAAAACATTGTAGGCAAAATTACAAATTCATTGCAACGGAGGAGTGTTAAAGCTTCTTAGGCAAAATTTACAATCCCGATGCAAAAGGGATCCGTCCCTTCGGTCAGGATGACAAGATAGGATCACCAGTTTGGCGGAATTTGAAATTCCCCCAAATATATACTCTATTTCACCCCTTCGGGGTTTTAAAGGTTGTTGGTGGATGTTTTTCTATGAACATTACACCCCTACGGGGTTGCAAAAGCCTATAATGCCTTTTCTTCCGGCATTGAAAAAATCATGGTAACAAGACCAGAGAGCGGAGCGTTAAAAAAATTTGCAGTCGCAGGGGGAGCAAAGCGGGTATCACGCATCTACGAAAGCACCAATCCAATAGAAAAGCACAAACCTTCGTGCGACCTTTAATTTTTTAGCGTAGCGAATGCCGTCTTGTCAGGATTTTTTCACTGCCTTGATTTTTGCTCCACTTTTGATCAAGCAAAAGTGGAAAGAAAAATAAAGAGATTAAATGGGGTGGAATTACAAATTCCACCCAGCGAAGGAATTGCAACGGCAAAGCAAAAAACCAACCCCAAAGGGGTTGAAGGTTTGTAGAAAACGAAACACAACAATGGTATGTGCGACCCCGACGGGGTCGAAGAATTTGGATGCGCGATTTAGTTCTATATACATGCGACCCTTTCAGGGTCGAAAATCCCGATGGCGGAATTTGTATTTCCGTATGATAGATTTTCTATTTCACCCCTACGGGGTTTTAATGGTTGTTCGTGGATATTTTCTATGAACATCTCACTCCTAAGGGGTTTAACAAATCATGCTTTAACCCCGACCTTTAGGTCAGGGGATGAAATGAAAAAGGAAATAGGGCTGTAGCCCTGACAATTCGGGCGGCAGTTCAAATTCCGCCATGCAAAGTTTATTGAATTGTTAATGAATTGTCTTTGGTATTACATTATCTAACTTAAAAACAAATCCACAAATCAACGAATCAACTTTCCGTTTAGGATTATTGTTGTTTGCTTCAAAAAACAAAACGGGCTGCATCTTTGTGTAGGATACAGCCCGTTTTTATGTAATTCGTGTTGGAATCAGGTAAAAATTATCTGTGTTCCTTCGCCGGCTGCGAGTTCGTAAAACTGCCCGATGGTGATAATGTCCTTCACATGTTCGGTGAAGTCTTCCTTCTTGAGCTTAAACATCTCTACCGCTAATTTGCAGGCATAGATTTCTCCACCTCCGGCAGTTATCAGGTCTAAAAACTCATCTACGGGTGGTATGTCGAGCTTGTCCATCTGGCTGCGCATCATGGCCGAAACTCCGGCTTCTACACCGGGCATAGCTCCCAATAGCGTTGGAAATGCCATTCCATTGGGCATACGCATTCCTGGGTTGCCTACGGTAGCCGTATGCAGGTTTTTCATCCTTTTCTTGGTTATGGCGTCCAGCCCAAAGAAGGTAAAAAACACTTTGGCTTCAATGCCTTCCATCACCGCCCCATTGGCCATCACAAGGGCCGCATACACATCTTCGAGATTTGCTTTAGCGCAAATGATCATTACTTTCCTTATAGGATGCTCCACTTTTTTGTTCATCGTTTATGGTATTTTTAATTTGCGTTTAAACACAACTGCTTGGTTTGGCTATTCCGGCTATTCTGCTGGCCTTCTTTAGGGGTGCGCCCGGAAAAAGCTCATAGAATTGCTTTGCATCCACTATGCCCGACTTGCCTATGGAGCGCAATGAAAGTGCTTCGCCTTTCGCAGTCTTTTCTCTGATGAAATTCAGGACAGCAATGTGTCGGTCCGTTAAGTCAATGCCTTCTTCTGTAGCTACGGCTTTCGCGATTTCGGGTGTCCATACCGAGGATTGGGTGAAATACCCTTCGTCGTTAACATCTACGGCGATTCCTGCATAAGTTCTTTGTGTCATGTCGTTTTAAATTTGGGTTTTAAAAAATTCAGATTGTTTGTGTTTTATTAGTAGTCGTTTATGGTTTTAAAAAGTATCATGCCCTTGTGCTTGAAGTTTTCTATTGCTTAGAGTTTTTTCCATGAATGTTGCACAACGAAACGATAGATTTCTTCTTTATAACATTGCAAAAGACTTGCGCATTTTGCCTTATGCTTAGAGTTGTAGTTTCTAATGTGGTTAATCGGTCTCTTTTCCGCTCATTGACATTTTGGTGCTAATGGGCATATGCCTTCCTTTGATGAGAAGGTTCCAATAAGCCCATTTGAATGCCATCTTGCCCAAATAGTTGAGTCTGTTTATCTTCAACAGCTTCATAGGACCTATTACGGGCAATGGAAAAGAGCCGGGCAGCGGTTCAACATCGTAGTTAAAATCTATTAGGGTTCCTTCACCAATACCCGTAACGATGAAGCAGTTGGCATGACCATCAAAACTTGCCGTCAAGGGTTTTCCTTCTATTGCATAGAGGAAGTTTTCGTACAATATCTCAGCAGCAAAGTGCACTACCGAGCCTGCTTTGGAGGTAGGTATATTTGCGGCATCGCCCAACACAAACACATTCTCCCACTGCACCGATTGCAGAGTGTGCTTGTTGGTTGGCACAAAGTTCATATCGTCGCCCATACCACTACGACCAATATATTCGGCACCCATATTCACGGGTATTATAGTGAGTAGGTCAAATGGCACTGTGCGCCCATCGTACGACACAAGTTTTTTGTCTGAATTATCCACTTCTTCGATATTGAAATCGGGAATCAATTGTATGCCCTTTTTCTCGAGCAACTCGCCCAATATTTTGGTTGCTTTGGGCTTGGTGAATGCACCGGGCAAAGGTGTGGTGTAGAAAATGTTTACCTTTTCTCTGATTCCTTTTTTGCGAAGGTAGGAATCGGCTAAGAATGCAAACTCCAGCGGTGCTACGGGGCATTTGAAAGGTAGCTCCACAATACTAATCACTAAATTGCCTTCCTTAAAATTGCTAAGGGCTGTTTGTAGGCGGGTGGCACCCTCTAAAGTGTAAAAGTCGAAAATGCTCTTGTGCCATTCCGCACCAGCAAGCCCAGGCGTTTCGTAGGGCGCAATGTCAACCCCTGTAGCCACAATTAGGTAGTCGTAGGTAAGTTGCGTGCCATTGGCTAATTCAACAATATTGGTAGCAGGATTTACTTTCTCAATGACCGATTCTATGTATTGCACACCTGCAGGGATAAATTTTTTGCGCGGCTTCACAACTTGCCGACTCTCGTAAATGCCAAAAGGGATGAATAGAAATCCTGGCTGATAGACATGGTCGGGTTCTTTGTCAACGATGGTAATCTGCCATTGGGCAGATGGGAGTTTCTTGCGGAGCTTGTTGGCTATGAGCGTTCCGCCTGTGCCAGCACCAAGAATTACTAATTTCTTCATTACTACGATATTGTTTGTGTTTTTAAAAGTACTTCATCCTGATTTGCAAGGCTACAAAACAAACAAAATACATATCTACATATTTATATGTTTTTATATCAAAAAAAACCACTTTGTCCTTTTGGAGTAGCGGAAATTCAACTGAATAGAGTTATTGCAAATTCACTTGCAAAATTATTCAAATTATTTTGACAAAATTCAGAAAAAAAGTTAAACCCGACTTATTGAATGGTGTAAAACACAATACAATAGAGTCGGGTTTGTCAAAGTTTCACAAAAGCCTTCTGCAAAAAGCCGTGCGCTTCTTCGCCAGCGTTTATTGCAGCCCAGTTATTCTTATCTGATGATGAATACTTGAGCCGATTTTGCGGGTATTTTCCAATTATCGAACGAAGTAGTTACTTCGCCGCTAATGAGATTTTGGGCTTCTTTTGCATTTTTAAAACCTTCTTTGAATCGGTTCATGCTTAAGTCCACCGGTTGCTCATTGTTGTTCATAACTACCATGATACGGTCGCGATCATCGTAGCGAAAATAAACATACACATTGTTTTCGGGCACAAAATGGAGTAGTTTTCCAAAATGCAGTACGGGGTTGTTTTTTCTGAAATTGAGCAATTGCCTCAT
>DMJL01000032.1 GCA_003451785.1 Bacteroidales bacterium | reverse complement strand
TTTCAGGATTTTTTGCTTGCCCAGTTAGGAATGCGTAAGCTTACCGAGAAAGAGCATACCATAGCCACACACATCATTGGCAATATCGACGATGCCGGTTATTTAGAAAGGGAGCTAAATTCTCTTATTGACGACTTGGCTTTCAATCAAAATATTGAAACTACCTTTAAAGAAATTATCGGGCTTCTAAGGGTTGTTCAGGAGCTTGACCCTCCCGGCGTTGGAGCACGCGACCTTCAGGAATGCTTGATTTTGCAAATTCGCAGAGTAACGCCACGCACTGAGTCGGTTGCCAATGCTGCAGTTATTCTGGAAAAGAGTTTCAAGGAGTTTACCCGCAAGCATTACGACAAAATTCAAAGGCGACATAAGTTTACCGACGATCAAATGCGTCTGGCTCTTGAAGAAATCCTAAAACTAAACCCAAAGCCCGGTAACGCTGTAGCCGATAATACCCGAACGGATCATCACATAGTGCCCGATTTCTTCATATCCATCAACGACCGAAATATTGAGCTTTCTGTAAACTCAGGAAACGCACCCGATCTTAAAATCAATCGTTCTTATACAGAAATGTTAGAAACCCTTTCGGAGTCTAAAGGGAAACTCGATATTCGCCAGAAGGAAGCCGCATTCTTTGTGAAACAGAAACTTGATAGTGCCAAATGGTTTATTGATGCCATTAAACAGAGGCAAAACACGCTGCTTGTTACTATGAGGGCAATCATAAATTATCAGCGCGAGTATTTTCTCACCGGCGACGAAACCAAGCTGCGTCCTATGATTCTGAAGGATATAGCAGAAATGGTGAAGCTCGACATTAGTACCGTATCTCGGGTAGCCAACAGCAAGTACGCCCAAACACCCTACGGTACTTTTCTCCTTAAATCGTTTTTCTCCGAATCGTTGCAAAACGAGGCCGGCGAAGAAATCTCTACCCGAGAGGTGAAAACCATTATGCAGGAGTGTATTGAAGCCGAAGACAAGGGCAACCCCGTTACCGACGAAGAGCTTACGGCCATTTTGAAAGAAAAAGGCTACAATGTGGCCCGAAGAACTGTTGCAAAATATCGAGAGCAATTGGACATACCCGTTGCCCGTCTTAGGAAAGAACTTTGAAATCCTTATAAGAGCAAAGTGATAACGCAGAATTTGATAAACAGGTTTGTGCGTGTTGAAAGCAGCATTTAAAGAACGGGATGTATTTGTTTTATTTATTGGTTTTGACTCCGTTTTCATTACAAATTGGTATGTGCAAAACTTTAGCTGTTAAAAAAAGGTGTTGGTTCTTCTTGGAGGGTTATCTTTGCCTATTGGCAAATGGGAGAGTTGCAAACAATCAAAATCTAACCGTCAAAAAGTAAAAGTGCAAACAGAAACATCTACTACTTGGTCAAGCATTGAGTTGTATGCTGCACGGTGGATATCGGCAGTTTTTAATCCACTGGTATTTCCTACTTTGGGTATGATTTTAATGCTCAATCAGGACACCCACATGTTTTTAGGTGTAACCAGTTCGGCAAGGCTTATTCTCATTGTTATAGTATTTGCAAATACTGCCCTGCTTCCCATGCTTTCCATTATATTGTTGAAAAGAATGGGAATTGTAGGCGATGTGTTGCTCAATGAGAGAAGCGACCGCATCATTCCCCTGCTTCTAAGTGCAATCTATTGCTTGGTAACTTATTTTCTGTTCGCCAGATTATCCATTCCGGGTATCATTGCTATAAACATCTTGGGCTTGTCTCTTTTGGTTATAGCCTCTACTTTAATTACATTTTTTTGGAAAATAAGCCTTCACATGGCTTCCATAGGCGGACTCACAGGTTTTTTATTCGCCCTGCCATTTGTGCTCCAGATAGATATCACAGGTTTGATAGCAATGTTTCTGATTATATCGGGCTTTGTTGGCTGGGCACGCCTGCGACTCAATGCCCATACCCCCGCCCAGGTTTATGCCGGCTTTTCTATGGGTTTTTTTATGATGATAATTTTCATTTTGATGTTGGTGTAAATTATCTTCCATTTTGGCTTTGGGCTTTAATGTTTTAGTTTGTTGATCTCTTGAGCGTTTAGAATTCGGTCTGCTTGTTGAACACAAAAGCATTCGCAATCCTATAAAAAGCAATTTGCTGCTTAGTCAATACATACAGTGCGGTATGTGGTTCAAAGCTTTAAGCAACAATCGCTAATCTTGCTTCATCCCAATCAAAACTTATGCATTTAATTTATCTTTGAGGCAATCAGGAGCTTTTGTTAACTGCAACGAAGTAATGGTTGGTGTTAACCACTGGTTGCATACGGCTTTCGAGATATCAAGTGCCAAAGAGTCATGATTCAGGATTTATTAAATACCCCCATAGAATTTCTGAAAGGAGTGGGTCCCAAAAGGGCCGACCTGCTCAAGAAAGATGCAGGCATTTTTGTTTTTTCCGATCTTTTAGAGTTCTTTCCATTTCGCTATGTTGATAGGAGCAAGTTCTATACTGCGAGCCAAATAGAGGCTGATATGCCCTATGTGCAACTCAGAGGCTTTATAAAAGGTATGGAGTTGCACGGTGTGCCGCGAACCACCCGGATCACTGCCACTTTTCTCGATTCCACCGGACGGATTCAATTGGTGTGGTTCAACGGGTTGAGGTGGATAAAAAATGCCTTCGACCCAAAAGTGGAGTATATCGTTTTTGGCAAACCATCACTTTTCAACAACAAAATCAATATTGTACACCCTGAGATAGAGCCTGTAACGCCCGGTGCGCTAAATCAGCAGTCGGCAATGCAGGCCGTTTACAACTCTTCGGAAAAGCTTAAGCAGCAAGGTTTAGATAGCCGAGGCATTAGCAAACTGTTAAGGGTTTTGCTACCACAGATTTCGGAAGTCATCCCCGAAACCCTACCCGACAGATTATTGCAGGGTATGCGTTTGCCTGCAAGGAAATTAGCATTCCAGCACATCCACTTTCCATCAAGTACCGATGAGCTTAATAAGGTCGTGCTGCGATTCAAGTTTGAAGAATTGTTTTACTTGCAACTTAGCTTACTTAGGTACAAGTTGGTGAGGTCGGAGAAGTCAGGAGGATTTGTTTTTGCTTCTTTAGGTGATTTTTTTAACGGTTTCTATCATAATCATTTGCCATTTCAACTCACGGATGCTCAAAAACGGGTGTTGCGGGAGATACGGCGCGACACGCTTTCGGGCAAACAGATGAACAGGTTGTTGCAAGGCGATGTGGGAAGCGGCAAAACGGTTGTTGCCTTGTTGAGTATGCTTATGGCCTTAGATAATGGATTTCAGGCATGTTTCATGGCTCCAACCGAAATTTTGGCTGTGCAACACCAAAGGTCGTTGGAGAGGATGTTAGCACCACTTCAAGCTTCTATAGGATTGCTAACAGGCTCTACAACAGCTCGTCAACGCAAAGAAATGCTTCACAACCTGAAACAAGGGGCGTTGAGAATAATCATCGGAACCCATGCCCTCATTGAAGATGGAGTGGAGTTTCATAAACTTGGATTGGTGGTTATTGATGAACAACATCGCTTCGGCGTGGCGCAACGGGCTGCGCTTTGGACCAAAGGCAAAGTGCCTCCCCATATCTTAGTGATGACCGCTACCCCCATACCCCGAACTTTAGCAATGACCATCTATGGCGACCTCGATGTGTCGGTTATCAACGAGTTGCCTCCGGGGCGCAAACCCATAAAAACCATGCTCATGAACGATAGCAGCCGACTTAGGCTGTTTGCATTCATGCGCGAGCAAATTGCCTTAGGCAGACAAGTGTATGTGGTTTATCCTCTTATTAATGAGTCGGAAGCCCTCGACCTTAAGGATCTTACCGATGGGTACGAAAGCATCGTACGCGAGTTTCCTTTGCCGCAATATGCGGTGAGCATAGTGCATGGCAAAATGAAGCCGACCGATAAAGATTACGAAATGCAGCGATTTGTGCAGGGGCAAACTCAAATAATGGTTGCCACAACGGTAATTGAAGTAGGAATTGATGTACCAAATGCGAGTATAATGGTAATTGAAAGTGCCGAGCGGTTTGGTTTGTCGCAATTGCATCAGCTTCGCGGAAGGGTAGGTAGGGGAGGAGATCAAAGCTATTGCATACTCATGAGTAGCCACAAACTTACCAACGACGGCAGAAAACGACTGGATGCAATGGTGCGCACCAACGATGGTTTTGAAATAGCTGAAACAGATTTACAACTTCGAGGACCGGGCGATTTGCAAGGAACTCAACAAAGTGGAATACTTGAGCTGAAAATTGCCAATCTGGCCAAAGACGAGCAAATCATAAAAATAGCCAGAGACAGGGCACGCGAAATTTTGGAGCAAGACCCGGAGCTAAAAAACGCCGAAAACCAAATAGCAGCAAATAGAATGAAGGCACTTTTTAAGGATAAATTATTCTGGAGCCAGATAAGTTGACTCTGATAGTATAAAATGCACTGCAATTACTAAACGAACTAAAATACAATATGACACATACATTAACTTTATTGCTATGCGTATAAATCCTGATAAATTCAAGCTAAGGTTTTTGTTTTAATTTTATTGCTGGATTGGGAGGGAGTGTTTTGCAATAGCTCATAGCGGTAAACAAACAGATGTTGTCATGTGTAAAGCAGAAAATCCAGTGCTGCAACCATTAAATTGCGATTCAGGCTTACACATAATGAAGCGCAAACTACAAATGCTGATAAAGAATTGCGTTATTGACGAACTAAATATTTATCTCATAGATGCTTTTAGATAATAAGACAAAAACGGAGGACAACGAACACTACAAAGTGTGTGACTTCATCAAAGGAAATACCGAAAACGGTTTCCTTGACATTGTTACAGGCTACTTTTCAGTAAACGCGTTGGCGCTCT
This sequence comes from Bacteroidales bacterium, assembly GCA_003451785.1. Classification (GTDB taxonomy): domain Bacteria; phylum Bacteroidota; class Bacteroidia; order Bacteroidales; family UBA7960; genus UBA7960. The sequence goes on along the minus strand of DMJL01000032.1, from coordinate 523 downwards.
TGAAAGACGAGATTAATACGGTTGAAAAGTTTCGACTGATTTTGGGAAACTTAATGCAAGAAGAAAATCAACTCAGCAAAGTAGTTGACCTGCTTAATGGTAACACAAGCATTAGTTCAACACTTTTATTAAGTACATCAGCACAAAAAGCCGTTGAGTTGCTACAACAAGAAAAAGTTGCAATTAAAAACATTCAAAAGAATTTTTGCCACGCAAAAACTTATTTATATACCGACAGCACCAAAACCAAAAACTATTTCATTGTTGGCAGCTCGAACCTTACCGATGCCGGACTTGGAATTAAGGATAGTTCCAACATAGAGCTGAACATTGCTAAACATGATTATGAAGATGAGTTTAAGAACCTGAAAAAATGGTTTCAGGAACAATGGGAAAAAGTGGCCTTAGATAAAATTGAGTTGCCCGACAAAACCAAAGTTGATGTAAAGCAATACATTGTTGAATTGATTAAAAACCTATATAAAGACTACACACCACACGATCTTTATTACAAGGTCCTTTA
>DMJL01000080.1 GCA_003451785.1 Bacteroidales bacterium | reverse complement strand
GGTATGAGAGACAGGTTAATCCATGATTATATGGGAGTCAATTATTCGATTGTTTGGGATGTTGTTAAAAATAAAATTCCTGAATTAAATGCACAGATAGTTGAAGTGATAGGAATTGAATAAAAACTAACGCCAACAAATAGAACTCTGAGCACTCTGCAAAACCCAACGGGGAATCCATATTGAACCACATCCTGCTTCGGCACTTATTCCGGGCAATGTATTTTCCGATGGTTTTTAAAGTTTTTTTGAATTGGGGGTGGTCAGTATCGCCGGAATATCCAAAAACCATATTTTACTGTGATTTTGTTGCTTTTCTAAGTTTTCTACCTTACATTTGCTATTAAAATCACACTATAATGTTGGTTGAGCAACTTGGAGAAACAATAAGAAAAAGGAGAAAGGAGTTGAGGATAACCCAGCCTCACCTGGCTGAGTTGGCCGGTATAAGTACAAACACCTTGTATAAATTGGAACGAGGGCAGGGTAATCCTTCATTGGCCGTGTTGCATAAATTGGCTGAGGTTTTGGGAATGGAACTGATCATGGAGGTCAAAAAAAATTAACATTAATTACATGAGAGCAGTGGAAGTATATAACAACGGCATACTTGCAGGCATACTGACTGAAGAACATCGTAATCAATTCGTATTCAGATACGACGATAATTATTTCAGCGATATAAGTAAACCGGCTATCAGCTTAACGCTTCTCAAGACAAGAAAGGAATACAGAAGTGAGTTTTTATTCCCATTCTTCTCCAATATGCTGAGCGAGGGTGCAAACAGAAAACTGCAAAGCGCTCAATTGCGTATTGATGAAGAAGATGATTTCGGTCTGTTGATGGCAACAGCTCAAAATGACACTATTGGAGCGATCACGGTAAAACCCGGGCAGGATGAACCTAGATGATATAAAATACTGCCCGGGAACATTGGCTGAGGGTTACACAACTTATTGCTCAACCTGCCTGAGGAATATGTTTGGCGGCAAAAAGGTAAATCATGTATTGCCTTATGAACAGCCACAACAAAGTGAAGAAGTTGCGGAGCTGTTCATGGAAAACCGCAAACGAATATCTATATCAGGTGTTCAGGAGAAGTTGAGTTGTGTTCTTGACGGAAATATTTTGCGCCTGAGCAAAGCCGGAGAACCGGGAACATACATTCTTAAGCCAATACCACGAGATTTAAAAAAGGTTGACCAGGTTCCTGCAAACGAGCATCTTACAATGCAAATTGCAAAACAGGTTTTTGGCTTAAACACGGCCGAAAATGCCATCATTTTTTTTAGAAATGGTTCGCCTGCATACATCACCAAACGATTTGATGTAAAACCCCAAGGCGGCAGGTGGGGAAAAGAAGATTTTGCATCACTTGCAGGAAAAACCAAAGACAATGCAGGGGCTAATTTTAAATATGAATACAGTTATGAAGAAATCGGAAGGCTGATACAAAAATTTGTGCCGGCATGGAGGGTCGAAATTGAAAAATATTTTTCGTTGATCGTCTTCAATTTTCTTTTTTCGAACGGTGATGCCCATCTGAAGAATTTTTCTTTGCTCGAGTCATCGAAAGGTGATTATTTACTGAGTCCTGCTTATGATTTGATAAATACAAGGCTTCATGTTGACGATTCGGATTTTGCCTTTGATAAAGGACTATTTGCAGACGATTTCAAAAGTGAAGAATATAAAAAAAGCGGACACCCTGCAAAAGCTGATTTTATGGAATTTGCCAATAGGATCGGTGTTATTGCGTCCAGAATCGAAAAGTTGTTGAATCCGTTTTTGGAAAAACAGTCATTGACAGAGACTTTGGTAAATCGTTCCTTTTTAAGTGAGGCTAACAAACGAGCCTATTTGCTGATGTATAGCACAAGAAGAAATTTCCTGAACCGATAAAATGGCACAAGATTTCAAATATGAGCTATGCTATGGCTAAAGGTATGATGTGGCTCAGTCTATTCCTTCAAACGGCCGCTAGAGATGACCTTTGGTGGTTATGCAATTTCAATTGTAAAAGGCTTACAATCAATGAAGCGAGGCTTTTATTGTATGATAGTATGGAGTCGTTTTAATTATTAACCCGAATTTTTTTCAAGCTACGGGTTATCCTAGCAGAGTTCCTTCAGTTTGGTTTAAAAACCCTATTGGTTTAGCTTGCAAAGCCCTAATTAATCGGGCACATAAACCACAATTATAGTGCTTCTATAAAGAAAAAAGGTTGCCCGTAGTTGGCAACCTTTCAAATACTTAGTGACTCCGTCAGGACTCAAACCTGAAACCTTCTGATCCGTAGTCAGATGCTCTATTCAATTGAGCTACGGAGCCATTTTTAATAGGTTGCAAAGATATGCAAATTCCTATTACGATAAACACACAAATGGTTTTATTTTATTAAAAATATTTCGATCAAATTCTGCACCGTGTAATTGGGGTATTTTAGTTTATTTTGCATCAAGGTTTCCAACCCTATTGATGAAATGTAATGGATATAGAAATAGCAATAATCGTAGTAGCAGCTTTTTTCACAGCACTGCTTACTTTCTTTTCGGGTTTTGGCTTGGGTACAATTATGACCCCTGTTTTTGCATTGTTCTTCCCAATAGAGATAGCCATTTCCCTTACTGCTGTGGTGCATTTTGCCAACAATATTTATAAGTCGGTTTTGGTAGGCCGACATGCCAATTGGAGCATATTGTTGCTTTTTGGATTGCCGGCTTTTGTGGGTTCATTTGTAGGTGCTAATGTGCTGCTATGGGTAGCTCGGCTTTCGCCATGGATACGATATCAGTTTATGGGAAACGAGTTTGAAGTTGTTCCCATCAATTTGCTGATTGCTTTATTGTTGATTGTTTTCAGTATTTCGGAACTAATTCCTACATCCCAAAAGTGGAACTTCGGTCGCAAGGGATTGATCCCGGGAGGTCTTCTTAGCGGCTTTTTTGGTGGACTAAGCGGAATGCAAGGTGCCATTAGGGGCGCTTTTCTGATTAAATTGGGCATCAACAAAAAAGCATACATAGCCACCAATGCGCTTATTGCTTGTATGGCCGATTTTTCTCGTCTAATAGTTTACACTACATTGTTCACCACCGCGTTGTTACAAGAAAATGCAGCATTGCTCATTTTTGCTTGTCTTGCTGCTTTTACCGGCGTAACACTTGGAAAGGCGTTGCTCAACAAGGTTACGCTGCGATTTGTGCAGGTGCTTGTTGCCGTAATGCTTATAATCATAGCCATTGGGCTGGGTGCAGGCATTATTTAAAACTTTACCACCAAAATTTACAGAAATCCTGCAAGCGGGTGTTTCTATTTGTTGAAACAACAAAACCGGTATTATTTTTCTAAAAACAACCCTTTTTATGAAGCGGTGGCAGTGTTAAAAAATGTGCGTTACGAAAATTACAAGGTATTGGGGGTTTACCAATGCTACAAAAATAATTCCATATACAGCACCCCAAAAATGCACATCATGACCGATATTATCGGTGCTTCTTTTGCTCATATAAAATGAGTACCCAAGGTAGAAAAGCCCAAAAATAAACGATGGTATGGGAATGGGTATAAACATCAGAAATATATTGCCTTGTGGGTGGAGTATTATACTTGCAAACAGTACGGCCGAAACAGCACCACTTGCCCCTACGGCATTGTAGTAATAATTTTTTCTATGCTTGATAAAGGATGGTAGTGTGCTTATAATCAACGACGAAACATACAGCAGCCCAAACACCATTTTGCCGCTATTAGCCAAATCGGCTTTAAGGATATTTTCTACCACGGTTCCGAAAGAGAATAGCACAAACATATTTACCAGCAGGTGCATCCAGTCGGCATGAAGCAGACCGTAACTCACAAACCTATAAAACGATTTGTGCAACCGAATCTCGTATGCATTAAACTTCATTCGCTCAAAAGCAAGACGATTCCTGAAGCAAGTAAACGATACAAGAATCGTAAGAATTATGATAAAAAGTGTGATGCTCATGTTTAGATTTTTACAAAGATAGTTTTATGTATCCATTCGTCCTTCATTTTTAAAAACCTATTTTTGCGCATTATAATAAATTCCTACATTGTGAAACGAACCATTATTTGGGATTGGAACGGCACGCTTCTTAACGATAGAGCGATTTGCTTAAAAGGAATCAACATAATGCTTGGCAACCGTAAGTTACCCTTGCTCACCGATGAACGATACCTTGGTATTTTCACTTTTCCAATCAGAGAGTATTACTCTGCTGCAGGTTTTGATTTTGTTAATGAGCCTTTTGAAGTGCCTGCTGCGGAGTTTATGGATCATTATACTGCATTGTTGGGCGAGGCAAAACTTTTTC
>DMJL01000069.1 GCA_003451785.1 Bacteroidales bacterium | reverse complement strand
TACCTTCCAATGATGTTTATGGAAGATGCCATAAAGGCAACTATTGATATCATGGAAGCAGATGCCGAAAAGGTAAAAGTACGGTCGAGCTACAATGTGGCGGGGATAAGTTTTAGCCCCAAGGAAGTGGCCGAGTCCATTAAGCAGCATATCCCCAATTTCACCATTTCATACAAGCCCGATTTTCGCCAAGCCATTGCCGATAGTTGGCCAATGAGTATTGACGATAGTGTGGCAACTGCCGATTGGGGGCTCCAATGCAAGTACGACCTATCGCGCATGACCGAAGTGATGCTCAATGGAGTTAGAGAGAAGTTCGATGCCGAAAAGGGCTGTTGTAAATAGAAGTTTGGTAGCTACTAAAAAACCTGAGCAATAAGACCCTTCTTCTTTTGCTCAGGTTTTTTGTTTTGATGCATTCCCAAAAGCAAACCGATAGGTAGCATTGGGTTTTTAGGCCACAATCTTACCTTTTTGCATAAACAGTTTGCCGTCGAAATATACATCGGGCGATTTTACAAGCCCATCTATGTGCAGTTCTACGGCAATATTTCCACCCATCGAGATGTTGTTTCCAAAGGCAATATGAATGGTACCCAGCACCTTTTCGTCTTCCAATATCAATCCGCTAAGCTCTGCTTTGTAGTTGGTGCCAACACCAAATTCGGCTATGGCTCTTGCATCGGGTCCTGCTTTGTCGAGTACGGCGGTTAGTTTCTGGGCTTCTTCGCCTCCTGTGATTTCGGTAGCATAGCCATTGTTTACCTTTATGGTAATTGGGGTTTTCACCATTCCAATGCCGGCCATTGAGCCATCAATCACTATTGTGCCATTCGACATTCCTTCTAAGGGTGCAACATATACTTCTCCCGAAGGCATATTGCCGCTTTGCCCCTTTTCGCGCAGCACTCCGGTGCTTGGCAAGATTGCCCTGCCGGCAATGTTCATGGTAATATCTGTTCCTGCTTCGCTTACAACACGCACTTCTTTTACTCCCTGCATGCAGTTTGCAACATGGTTGGTTAGGTCAACAATTTTGTCAAAATCTGCATTCAGGCATCGTTCCATAATATCTGCCGTAATTCCGGGCATGGTGCCCACTCTGGTGCCCGCTGCCACAGCTTCGCGTCGGGCGTTGGTATGGGTGAGAGATTTAGCTGTGGGGCAAACTACCACATCTACCATGCGCATAAGGGCAGCAACAGCCGGGGGCGGCTCTTGACCATTGATTTCACGCGAGCGCATCTCTACAAAAATGCTTTCTCGGCATAGCCCCTTGCCGGCCTCATGCAGGGCCAAACCTATCGGACGCTTTATCTCATCGGTGATAATCAATAGGGTTTCTTCGGGCTTCAAGCCCATTGCATCGCGCAAACCAATGACTGAAGCCTGCATAAGGGATTCATGGCGTTCTTCGTTCATAAAAAATTGGGTGTTAATGGTTTTTGCAGGCAATATTACAAAATTTCTCCAAACTTCTTGTGATTTGAAACGGGTTGATTAGGCGTAATATGCTAGCGATTGTAAGGAATTAACAGTATAAAACCAAAGGCATCTGCACTATTGTTAACTGAAACCTATAATGGATTTTGAGCTTCAACTACATATAGGCGGCAACTTTGAAGCTTTTTTGCAAAACACAACTTAATTCTTTGGCGTGTATGTATATGCTAATTTGCGCCAAACATGTTACCTATGTGATTTTTATAATGTTTAAAAAGTCTTCCAATTTATAAGCTCCTTCCACTGTCCGTCTTTCGTAAACCATGAAGTAACGATAATTATTTCCTGCTTTACTTGCCCAAAGTCCGCCAAGCCTTATTTTTTGTTCTGCATCTAAGTGGTCGCCTTTTGTTTCTAATAAAATTGTCTTGCCGCTTTTTGTCTGAATAATGAAGTCGGGATAATGATTTACAAAACCGTTAATTCTAAATCCTTTTCGTTCAATATTTCTTGTCCAGAATGCAATGTTGGTCATGTTACCAATTTCATTGATAATTCGCTCTTCAAAACCGTTCATACTTCCTTCTTTCTCGTAAAGCGATTTGGTGATGTCTTTTGCTGTGTCGCTTGGTGAAATATTTTTTGGTAGGGTGAATGATGGTTTGATAAACACTTTGTCGGTGTCTAAAAAGTCTTTGAACTTCCTCTCTGCAAACTGTTCGGAAAGAGCAATTATCTTGAATTTTATTTTGTCTTTGTAAGTGTATTCGTTGGCTGCTAAGTCGCTGAATTGCTCGTCTTTGAAATCTTCTAAAATTCGATTGATGTATTTTTCAATTTCCTTGTCTGGAATTGGAAACATATTCCCGATTAAGTCCATCAGTCGTTTGGTGAAATTCTTTACTCGGCTGTCTTTTCGTGAAGGGTCGAGAATGTAAGCCATTACACTTTCTTTTACTTCTCCGTCAAGCCTAACAAATGTTGGCGTATGTTCTTTTTTGGTTTCATCTAAGTCAACTTTGTAGAGTTCAGAAGTAATGCTGTCAAACGCAATGTTGGTGTCGGCTTTGCTCAATGCAAAATTTTCTAAAAGATTTTCTTTTTCTAACGGCAATTCTTCTTCTTTCTTGCCAAACAAGTCGTTGGCAGGAACTTTTAAATAAAACTGTGGCAAATTGATTTGCTCTGCCTGTTCTCTGAAAATGTCTTTAATACTGTATGTTTTCACAAGTTGTTGTATTTCGTTTGGCAATGCCGTTGTATGGCTGGCTTCCATTTCGGAAACTGTTTTTTCAAAGGCTTCATTTTGTTCAATAGCAGTTTTTTCTATTTCTGAAATGGTTGTATTTGGCAACTCTGTTTCTGATGGTGCAGTAATACGGGTTGTGTCAATGTCCGAAGTAATATCTTCTGTTGGTGTTTCGCTAGTTGGGAAAACAGTAAGTTGTTGCAATGGGTCTTGCTTTTTGGCTTCTTCCAACATGGCAGAGTCAGCCAATTTATAATCCTTGTCGCTGAAACCTGCTTTGTTCAAACCTTTCACAATGTTGTCCAATGTGTCAAGGAATTTTGATGAAGCCGTTAAAACATAACTCAAATTGAGCAACGGAAAGTTATGTTTCATCACATACGGCTGGCGTAAAACCCTGCCCAATATTTGTTCTACATCTACTGCCGAACTTTTGTCTGCCAACGATGCCAAGATGTAAGCAAACGGACAGTCCCAACCTTCTTTTAATGCGTTTATGGTAATGATGTAGCGGACTTCACAGTCTTTGCTCATCAGGTCTATGTCTTTTATTTCGTTGATGTTTGCCGTTTTGATTTTGATTTGTTCGGCAGGAATTTTCAACTCAATGATTTTTTCTTTCAGTTTCTGAACATTTGATTTTTCTTCTTCTGCGTTTAGAAAATCCTTGCCGTTTTTCGGCTGTGCCTGAAACAACACAATAGGTCGAATGTATTTTCCGCCTTTCTTTTCTTCTTCAATTGCTTGCAGTTCCAAGCGTTTTTGAAGTTGCAAAGCCGAATTGATTACTTCTGTTTTGTCCTGATGATTGTAAACAATAACAGGCAGTTTCACCATGTTTTCTTTTTTCAACTCCAAAGCATCAATAAAACTGATAATATTGCTGTTTTTGCGTGGCGTGGCTGTTAAATCAAGAATTAAACAAGGGTTAAACTCTTTAAGCATATCCACACTCAAATCCGTTTCGGCATTGTGGCTTTCGTCCACCACTATCATTGGGTTTAAGTATTGCATTACTTTCATCAACGAAATTTCTTCGTCTTTGCCGAGCAATGCTTCAAATGATTGCAACGAGCCGTTTTGCTCAAATACTTTTCTGCCTTCTTTGTTGGCGGTGCGTATGCTGTCGAAACTCAAAACAAATATGTTCAATTGCTCTTTTACCGAAGTGGCGTTAAATCCGCTTCCCTGCAATAGTTCTGCTTTGTCAAATACTTCTACCTTGTTGCCGAAATGAGAATTGATTTTTTGGCGATAAGGGTGGTTGGTGTCTTTTAGGTTTTTGATGGTTTGGTCTAAAATGGTAATAGACGGCACCAACCAAACTACTGCTTTGGGCTTGTCGTAAGCAAAGGCATCAAAAATTGTTTTAATAGCATTGCAGGCAATAAAGGTTTTACCGCCTGCCGTTGGCACTTTCACGCAAATGTGCGGCACACGGGGAACATTGTTTTTGTAGGGTTCAATGGATGTGCCTGAATACGGAAGCAAAGGCGTTCTCGGGTGCTGTGCCCAAAAATTATAAAAAGCGATTTTCGTGTCTTTGGTTTCCTGTATGTTTTCCAAAAACAGTGCAAGGTCGCTGATTACTTGTTGTTGATATGGCTTAAGTTCCATTTAAGATTTTTTATTTATTGATTTACGATTTTCGTTCTCTCGTGCGGTCTTTATGGACGCTACCACGATTGAAACGATTTCGTTTGTTTCTTTTTTTATTGTTTCTGTTCGATCGGATTTAATCAGATTGCTTTCTTCCAATACTTCTAACCAATATTGCGTTTCATCGGCTTCTTCTTCCACAATTTTCAGTTTGTTGATAAAATCGGCAGAAGATTTTGCCCGACAAGCTGCCCGATAATTTGCACCTATTGACGTTGAACTTCTTATGATTTGTTTGGCAATTACCCAAGCCGAAGGTTTGTTAGGTAGTTCATCAACCAGCTTGATAACTTCCAAACCAATCTGTTTTGTATGTTTTTTAATTAATTCCTGCATAATCGTAAATCTCTAAATCGTAA
>DMJL01000248.1 GCA_003451785.1 Bacteroidales bacterium | reverse complement strand
GATACCCGCTTTGCTCACCCTGCGACTGCAAATTTCTTTTAATGCTCCGCTCTCTGGTCTTGTTACCATGATTTTTTCAATGCCGCAAAAAATCGTCATTGCTGGGTGGAATTTGTAATTCCACCCAAATCGGCAAGGCTAAAGCCCGTTTTTTTTTATTCATTGCTTCCCCCGACCTAAAGGTCGGGGTTACTGCATGATTTTGCAACCCCGTAGGCGTGAGATGTTCGTAGAAAAATATGCCACCAACAACCTTCGCTGGGTGGAATTTGTAATTCCACCCAAATCGGCAGGGCTATAGCCCGTTTTTTTTTATTCATTGCTTCCCCCGACCTAAAGGTCGGGGTTACTGCATGATTTTTAACCCCGTAGGCGTGAGATGTTCGTAGAAAAATATCCACCGACATCATCACAAACCCCGTAGGGGTTAAATAGAGATAATGTTTGAATGAATTACAAATGCCGCCATGATTGGGAATTGGTAAAATGAATCGGTTTTAAAAAAGAATGGGCGGCATTCGGAGAATGCTACCCATTGAGAAAATACGATGTGGATAGAATAAATTTTGGCGCTGCCTGCGCCCCATTGACCATATTACTCAGATTGCCATTGCCGCAAATTATACCTTCTGCAATGCCTGATCTAAATCGGCTATAATATCTTCCAGGTCTTCTATGCCTACTGAGAAACGCACCAGCCCATCAGAAATCCCAGCAGCCAGCCTATCGGCCTGCGCCATTTTGGAGTGGGTCATACTTGCGGGGTGCTGTATTAGGGTTTCTACCCCACCCAACGACACTGCCAACAAGCAAAGTTTCACATTGTTCATAAGTGCTTTGCCGGCGGCAATTCCACCTTTCACTTCAAAGCTGATCATAGCACCGGGTCCAGCCATCTGCTTTTGCACCAAATGAAACTGCGGATGCGATTGCAAGCCCGGATAGCGCACTTCGGCAATCTTTGGATGCGCCTGCAAATACTTTGCTATCTCCATAGCATTGGCTTGTGAGCGCTCGAGTCTCAGCGAAAGCGTTTTGACACCTCTGATAGCTAAGTACGCCTGATGGGGATCCATATTGCAACCCAAGCTAATCATAATGGGTCGAAGCATATCGTCAAACCGCTTTTCGCGGGTTATGATTATACCACCCACCAAATCGGCATGGCCGTTGATAAATTTGGTGATGCTATGAAAAACCACATCGAAACCAAAATCAATGGGTCGCTGCAAATATGGACTGCAAAATGTGTTGTCGGCTACGGTTATCAGGTTGTGCTCCCGTGCAATCGCCACAACACCTGCAAGGTCGGTAATATCCATCGTAGGATTTGCAGGGGTTTCTATAAATAAAACCTTAGTATTGGGCTTAATTGCTTTTCGGATATTCTCAAGGTCGGATGTGTCAACATAAGTAGATTCGATTCCATACTTTGAATATTGTTTTTCCATGATAATCCGAGAAGGACCATAAATTGCAGCCGAACTTACTATATGGTCGCCTTGCGAAAGCAAACCCATGTAAATGGTATTTACTGCACCCATGCCTGAACTTGTTGCAATGCCTCTATAGCCGTTTTCAAGCTCAGCAATTAGCTTTTCTAAAGCATCTATGGTAGGATTGTTTATGCGAGTATAGATATAACCATCGTCTTCGCCGGCAAAACAACGCGCTCCGTGATCAACATCCTTAAACTTAAATGTACTGGTTTGGTAAATGGGTACCGTGGCACTGCCAAATTGATCGTCGAACATTCCAGCATGGATTAATTTGGAATTAAATCTCATTTTTTTCATTTTCATAGCGATAAAATTATTTAATATAAACCACAGCAATGGCTATTCCAGCAGTGGATATTGTTGATATTCTCAGAATATTAATTACAAAAGTATGTTTGCAGATTTGCGCTTCTAATAGGAATCCGTAGCCAACATAACCAGCGTGCAATCGGCATCTACCTCAATACCTGCCTCATCGGCAAGGTCGGCAAGGTCTTCATTCCAAGTGCCGGGGTTGAATATTATGCGCTTGGGTTTTAGGTTGATAATATATTCGATATAATCTTTTTGATTGGAGGCATTCATATAAAGTGTTACGGTATGAATCTCGCTCAATGGCGGAAAACCTTGTACTATTTTTATGTCGCCAACTTCAGACTCCCTAAGACCAATAGCCACCACTTCGTGCCCATACTCTACCAGGGCGCGGATTGCCTTATTGGAAAACCTTTCGGGCTTGGGGCTTGCTCCCAAAACTAAGGTCTTTTTGCTCATGACTCAGCTAATAAAAGTGTTTACTTTAAATACGGGTGCCGTTGCAATATGCTTTTTTACGGCACAAGCATTTGCGGCGTTAATTAAGGCATCCTTATATTGCATGGGGAAGTCATACGGCAGGTGAATCTGTATTTCGATCTCCGAAATCATCCTTGTGTCAGGATTTTTATGCATTATTTGCTCAAGGCGAATTCCTTGGGTAGGTATCCCTCTTTGGTCGCAAAACATTTTCACATAATATCCGGCACAAGTGCCTATGGAAGCCAGAAACAAATCGAAAGGCGCAGGTGCGGTATTGTCTCCTCCTGCAATTGCAGGCTGGTCGGTTCTTATTACATGCCCCTTGTAATGGGCTTCTATGCTCTTATTTTGCCCGAGAATGATTTCCATATTCATAAATTTGATATTTTAAAGGGTGTGAAAAAAAGGTGTGATTTTATCTAAAAACCATTGTGGAGCCGCAACAGGTCGAACCGTTTTATGATTTATAAACGCCAAAGTTGTTGATGCCTTACACAACAATATATTTTCGTGTTTGTGTATTTCATAGTCAAACACCATTCGAGCTGTGGGCAATTGATGCACCATAGTGGTTACGGTAAGCAAATCGTCGTATCGGGCAGGAGTTATATATTTTATCTGCATTTGTGAAATGGGCATAATAATTCCCATCTCTTCCATTTCCCGATAACTCAGCCCCAATTGCCGCATAGCCTCTGCACGCCCCACCTCGAGATACAAGGCATAATTGCCGTAGTAAACGAAACCCATCTTGTCGGTTTCGCCATATCTCACCCTTACCGTGGTCTTACTCGTGATCATAGCCTACTGCTTACTTCCCAAAATTAATTGCCGTGGCACTGCTTGTATTTTTTTCCGCTTCCGCAGGGGCAAGGCTCATTGCGCCCTACCTTTTTCTCTACTCTTACAGGCTCCGACTTCTGGCGTGCGCCACCAGCCATATCTGTACGACCGGCGTGCAAACGGCTCATATCGGTTTTTTCACTGGGAGCAGCTCTTTTTACCTGATCGGCTCGCTGTATGGGGAGTCGGGCTTTTACCAAGAAGGCGATAATCTCCTTGCTTACCTTATGCACCATCTGCTTGAAAAGCTGAAATGACTCAAACTTATAAATCAAAAGTGGATCTTTTTGCTCATAAGTTGCACTTTGCACAGACTGCTTCAAGTCGTCCATTTCGCGCAGATGCTCCTTCCAAGCATTATCAATGAAGGCAAGGGTTATGCTTTTTTCAATTACATTAACCACTTCTCTGCCACTTGATTCGTATGCTTTCTTGAGATTGGCAACTACATTGAGCGATTTTACGCCATCGGTAATGGGGATGGCAATGTTCTCATATTGTTGCGCAGAATTTTGGAACACCTCCTGTATTACGGGATAAGCCGAAGTGGTAATCGTTTCGTTTTTCACTTTGTAGCTTTCTGTAGCTTTGGCAAAAAGCACTTCGGTGAGTTTTTCGGGTTTCCCTTCCAAGAATTCCTTTTCTTCGAATGGCGATTCAATGGCAAAGGTTTTTATGAGTTCCATTTCGAAGGCATCGTAATCGCCTTTTTCCTGAGCATCTACAATAATTTGCTCACAAGTATCGTACATGGTATTGGCAATATCCAATGCAAGTCGCTCGCCAAACAATGCATTGCGCCGTTTGCGATAAATCACCTCGCGTTGGGCATTCATCACATCGTCGTATTCAAGAAGTCGTTTTCTTATGCCAAAGTTGTTTTCTTCAACCTTCTTTTGCGCTCTTTCGATAGACTTGGTAATCATGCCGTGCTGGATCACTTCGCCTTCTTGCAGCCCCAATCGATCCATGATTTTTGCAATACGCTCTGATCCGAAAATGCGCATTAAATCATCTTCCAACGACACATAGAACTGCGAAGTACCGGGGTCGCCCTGTCGCCCGGAGCGTCCTCTAAGCTGTCGGTCAACCCGCCGCGACTCATGCCGCTCTGTACCGATAATAGCCAAACCGCCGGCTTCCCTGACACCTTGCCCCAACTTAATGTCGGTACCACGACCTGCCATGTTGGTTGCAATTGTAACATTGCCGGGGCGACCTGCCTCGGCTACTATCTGAGCCTCCCGCTGGTGCTGCTTGGCGTTGAGAATATTATGCTTAATTTTCTTCAGATTTAGCATACGGCTCAACAACTCCGAAATCTCTACCGAAGTTGTACCCACAAGCACCGGACGCCCTTCTCCAGTAAGTTTGGTAATTTCATCAATCACAGCATTGTACTTCTCGCGTTTGGTTTTGAAAACCATATCCTCATGATCCTTGCGCACAATAGGGCGATTGGTGGGTATCACCACCACATCCAACTTGTAGATGCTCCAAAACTCGCCTGCTTCGGTTTCGGCAGTACCCGTCATACCCGCGAGCTTGCGATACATCCTGAAATAATTTTGCAGCGTGATAGTTGCATAGGTCTGTGTTGCTGCCTCTACTTTTACATTCTCCTTTGCCTCGATAGCCTGATGCAAACCATCGGAGTACCGGCGACCTTCCATGATACGACCAGTCTGCTCATCAACAATCTTAATTTTATTGTCGATAATCACATATTCGGTATCTTTTTCGAATAGGCAGTATGCCTTCAAAAGCTGATTGATGGTGTGTATGCGCTCGCTCTTAACTGAAAAATCGCTAAGCAATTCATTTTTCTTTTGAAGTTTCTCCTGATGCGAAAGACCGGATTTTTCCAAATCGGCAATCTCAGAACCCATATCGGGCAATACAAAGAAATTCGAATCGTCAGTTTGACTCGTAATCAGGTCTATACCTTTCTCGGTAAGCTCTATGGCATTGTTTTTCTCTTCGATTACGAAAAACAACTCATCATCAATGATGTGCATATTTTTACTCTGCTCCTGCAAGTAAAAATTTTCGGTTTTTTGCATAATGGTTCTCATGCCGGGCTCCGAAAGCAGTTTTATGATTGCCTTGTTCTTTGGCAATCCCCTTTGGCATCGCAACAGAAGTTCGCCACCTTTCTTCTCATCAATCTCACCTTCTTTAGCAGTAAGGATTTTGCGCGCTTCGGCCAATAGGTTGCTTACAAGGTTTTTCTGCGCATTAACCAACTTTTCGATCTTAGGCTTTAGCTCATGAAACTCATGCTTATCTCCCATAGGCGTTGGTCCGGAAATAATCAGCGGAGTTCGGGCATCGTCAATCAACACAGAGTCCACCTCGTCCACTATGGCGTAATTATGCTTTCGTTGCACCAACTCCTCGGGATTTCGTGCCATATTGTCGCGCAGGTAGTCGAAGCCAAATTCATTGTTGGTTCCATAAGTAACATCGGCCAAATATGCCTTGCGCCGCTCCATAGAGTTTGGATCGTGCTTATCAATACAATCTACTTTAAGGCCGTGAAATTCAAAAAGCATTCCCATCCACTCAGAGTCGCGCTTAGATAAGTAATCGTTCACTGTTACGATATGCACACCTTTGCCCGGCAGGGCATTGAGATACACGGGCAATGTAGCAACCAAAGTTTTACCTTCACCTGTGGCCATCTCAGCAATCTTGCCGCTATGCAGGTGAATACCACCAATAAGCTGCACATCGTAATGCACCATATCCCAAGTAATCATGTTGCCGCCAGCCATCCACTGATTTTGGAAAACTGCTGTTTCGCCTTCGATGGAGATGCTGGGCCTAATGGCTGCCAAATCGCGATCAAACTGTATTGCTTGCACGCGTACTGCTCCTTCTTTGAATCGGCGAGCAGTCTCCTTGATAACCGAAAAAGCCTCAGGCAAAATCTCCAAAAGAATAACCTCCGTTTTCTGATCCTGAGCTTTCAGAAGCGCATCTATTTGTTGGTATATCTTTTCCTTTTCATCTAATTCTAAGGTATGTTCACTGACAATCCTACCTTGCAATTGTTCAATTTGTTCTTGCTCGGATTTAATATTATCCTTAATGCGAAGTTTGAACTCAGCGGTTTTACCTCTCAACTGATCATTAGTCAGACCCTTAATGGTTTCGTATGCCTTAAGGGTAGCCTCATAAATAGGTTTTATTTCGCGAAAGTCGCGGTCGGTTTTATTGCCAAAAAAATGTTTTAATATGCTAAGCATAGTAGTCTATTGAAATTGATAGAATAGTTGCCTTGATTTTGAGAAAAGCAAAGGTAGTTTAATTGACCCAAAACCGCCCTGCAAATCATTGTGATGTAGAGAAAAAACGACCGGCATTTAGCCGGTCGTTAAGTTTTAGTATTCATCTTCATGGAAGAAAAAGTCGTCTTTGGTAGGATAATCGGGCCAAATATCCTCAATACTTTCGTAAACTTCACCCTCATCCTCAATTTCCTGCAGATTTTCAATTACTTCCATAGGTGCACCCGAACGAAGTGCATAATCAATGAGTTCTTCTTTTGTTGCCGGCCAGGGCGCATCCTCGAGTTTCGAAGCCAATTCAAG
>DMJL01000245.1 GCA_003451785.1 Bacteroidales bacterium | reverse complement strand
GGTGGATTGGTGGATTGGTGGATGGGTGGATTGGTAGATTGGTGGATTGGTAGATTGGTGGATTGGTGGATTGGCAACGACCAATGCTTTTTTTGCCTGTGAAGTGTTTTACATTGTGTTCATGAATTTATAATGCAATCATTTTCGAAACATATATCGGGCATTAGGGTTTGCTGTACGCCAGCGATACAGCTACCTGTATTTTTGTATTACCTTTGTTTTTCTTTTAATTCGCATTGTATTGGAAACCTTTTCATCCAAACTGCTTCAAGCAGCAGTAGAAGAGTTCTCACGATTGCCGGGAATTGGCAAGAAGACAGCATTACGATTGGTTTTGCACCTACTTAAGCAGGATGCTGCTGCTGTATCGAGGTTTTCGGAATCCATTGAACGGCTTAGGCGCGAAGTGGTCTATTGCAAACAGTGTTTTAATATATCGGAAAAGGACATCTGCGAAATTTGCCGCTCTCCACGGCGCGACACTACAACCATTTGCGTTGTGGAAGATTTGCGGGATATCATTGCTATCGAAAATACGGGTCAATACCATGGTTTGTATCATATTTTGGGTGGCGTAATCTCTCCCATAGAAGGTGTTGGTCCAAACGATTTACATGTAGGAGCTTTGCTTGAAAGGATTGCCAATGATTCTACAAACCTCAAAGAAATAATTCTTGCCCTAAGCACAACTATGGAAGGCGATACTACCAACTTCTATCTCTACAGAAAGATTCAACCCATGGGTGTGAATATTTCGGTGATAGCCAGAGGTATTGCTATTGGCAACGAAATCGAATATGCCGACGAAGTTACATTAGGACGCTCCATTCTGAATCGAACACCCTACGAGAATCTCATAACCAAATAATTCATGGTTGACCTATCCGTTGTTATTGTAAGCTATAATGTTGCTTATTTTCTCGACCAATGCCTTAAATCTGTAATTCTTTCGGGAAAAAACCTCAACATGGAAATCATTGTTGTTGACAATAACTCTGTGGACAATTCATTGGAAATGTTGTATTCTCAGTATCCCGAAATAAAAGTTATTGCTAATCCCCGAAATGTGGGGTTTAGCACAGCCAACAATCAAGCCATTGCCCAATCAAAGGGTCGCTACATTTTGCTACTAAACCCCGACACGGTAGTAGAACCTAATACCCTTTCGGATGTAGTCGCTTTCATGGATAATCATCCCGATGCCGGTGCGCTCGGCGTAAAAATGATTGACGGCAGCGGTCGGTATCTGCCTGAATCCAAAAGAGGATTACCCACCCCAGCAGTTGCGTTTTATAAGATAATCGGGCTTTATAAAATATTCCCAAAGTCTAAAATTTTTGGCAGATACCATTTGGGGTATTTGGAAGATGATAAAATCCATAAAGTGGAAGTTTTGGCAGGTGCATTCATGCTTTTGCGCAGAGAAGCATTAAACAAATGTGGTCTCCTCGACGAGCAATTTTTCATGTACGGTGAGGATATCGACCTATCGTACCGCATAAAGGAAGCTGGCTACAGCAATTACTATTATCCCCACACCAGAATCATACACTACAAGGGAGAAAGCACCAAGAAAGGGAGTCTCAATTATGTTTATCTCTTCTACAAAGCCATGATGCTTTTTGCACGAAAGCATTTCTCGGGACCAAATTCTTTCTTGTTGATGATAGCGATACAAATTGCTGTAATCAGCAGGGCAGCCATTTCCATTTTAGGAAGATGCATAAAGCAGGCTGCTCTACCCGCAGTGGATGCGATTATCATCTTTACAGGATTTTGGATAATTACCGAGAGTTGGGAGAGCGTGCGATTTGGTCCTGAACATTTCCCCCCGGAGTTTTTGTTCATTGTGGTGCCAACCTACATTGTAGTTTGGCTGTTGTCGGTTTTTTTTCTGGGAGGGTACGACAACCCAACCAAGCCATTTAGGGTGGTAAGAGGGGTAGTAATTGGTACGGTAATTATTCTGGTCATTTATGCTTTACTGCCTTCCCATTTGAGGTTTTCAAGAGCATTAATTCTTTTGGGAGGTTCGTGGGCGGTAGCTTCTATGCTTATTGTTAGAAACTTAGCCTTACTGCTCAAAGCTCCAAACTTATCTTACTTCAGAGGCAATGCCCTACGCACAGCCATTGTTGGTGGCGAAAAAGAATCCGACAGGATTGTTCAGCTATTGCGAAAATCGGGCAACCAAGGTTTTATTGGTCTTGTTTCGCCTAACAACTTCAAACCCGAAACCGCAGGCTATATTGGATCCATCCGACAATTGGATGAGTTAATAAATATCTACCGGATTGATACAATAATTTTCTGTGCTTTCGATATGGATTCACAAGAAATTATCGACCAAATGGCTAAGTTGCACAGTTTTAAAATAAAATTCAAAATAGCGCCCCCCGAGAGTTTATATATCATCGGAAGCAATAGTATTGATACCTTCGACGAGGGTTTTGCTATTAGCATCAATCCCATAAATAAGGCAGCCAACCGCCGCAACAAAAGACTATTCGATATTGCATTTGCAATGTTCTTGCTAATTTCGTTTCCGTTGAATGCTTTGGTAGTAAAAAACCCCAAAGGTTTGCTGAAAAATATTATTAAAGTATTGATAGGCAAGCTTAGCTGGGTGGGACAGCCAAAATTTAGTGTAGCTCATGCTAATACTTTTTTAAAGAAAGGAGTTCTCACTCCTACGGATTCTATCAAAGAGCCTCTCAACGATACTGAAACTGCAAAAAATATTTATAACCTATATGCAAAAGATTATCGCATTGAAAATGACTTTAATATAGTTGTGAATGCATTTGCACAGTTGGGAAGAACAGAAAACAAACATTAGACTAAACCTTTTTTGCTTATAATTGTTGTTTTGACTGCCAGAGAACGGAAAGCGATTCCAACTCTATAAAAACACCTG
>DMJL01000008.1 GCA_003451785.1 Bacteroidales bacterium | reverse complement strand
ATGCTGACCAACGCAATCACAATCGTAATTCCAATTTCAAAATCCATAGTATATTACATTTTAGGTTTAACAAAAATCTTATTTCCATCTATCTTCATCACCACCACAGGAGTGTTCTCATTAATTAAATTTTCGGCGGAAGTAACTTCGTAAAACTCATCGTTTATGGAAGCTTTTCCCATGGGATTCAGGCGAGTAATTGTGATGCCTTCGTCGCCTGGTTTTATTTTTTCGGTCTCAATCACATTCACCCGACCACTTATTTCTGTGTCGAGCATGGCTTTTTTCCAAGTGTTTGACTTTAAGGCAAGCACCAAAGTAAGAGCACTGGCAATCAAAACACCCACCAGCGTTATGGCGCCTGCTACAGGACCATAGGTTGTAAATGCTGATACCACTGCAACCACCAGAATTCCGGCGCCCACAATTCCTACTATGGAAACACCGGGTACAACCAGTATTTCCAACAAAAGGAAAATAATTCCAATCACTATCAAACCAACAATTAAAGTCCAATCCATAGTTAAAAATTTATTGAGTTTTCATGAATTGTTTTGCTTCGGGAAGAAACTCTCTCGCTGCAGTGATACGAGCCGAACTTGTAGGGTGTGTGCTCAGAAACTGTGGTGGCTCAGCACCACCGACATGATTATGCATCCTTTCCCAAAATGTTACTGCTGTTTCGGGGTTATATCCGGCCATAGCCATAAAAATCATTCCCAGCCTGTCGGCTTCCAACTCATGGCGGCGGCTGTAGGCTAATGTACCCAACTGTCCGCCCACACCATAAGCCAAGAGAAACAGGTTGCGAGTCTCTTCGGGTTTTTCCATGAGTGCAGCCTCAAGAGAAATTGCACCCAGCATCACCACCAATTGCTGGCTCATGCGCTCATTTCCATGACGGGCTATCACATGGGCTACCTCATGTGCCATTACTACGGCCAAGTCGTCATCAGATTCCATGAGGGGCAATATACCGGTATAGAACATTACCTTTCCGCCGGGCATTACCCATGCGTTTACAGTGGAATCCTCAACCACATTGTATTGCCATTGCAAACTCTGAATTCTCTCTGCCTGACCATGATCGGTGAGATACTGATGAACTGCCGGCGATATCCTTTCGCCAACTTTCCTAACGCGAATAACTCTGGGATCGTTATCGGGCAATGGAGGTTTATTGGTCATAAACTCCTGATAGCTTGTTAAAGCCATGTTTACCAACATACTTTCGGGCAAAAGGCTCAATTGCCTACGACCCGTAATAGGCACCCGTGCACAGGAAGAAAAAAGGAGTGCGAACAGAATAGTATAAATCCAAAAAGATTTTGTGGATGCAGTTAAGTTGAGTTTCATTGTTTAATGAAGTTTTATTTTAAAAACCTTGATTTGATAAGAATTTTGCCAATTTGGTAATTCAAAATTCATACCGTTAATCAATGGTTGCATTTATACCTCTATCCAAAATTGCATCGCGCATGGGCTTTAAAAACGCATATTCGCCTTTTCGAACAACACATTTACCATTGTAATGAATAATAAGTGTGCATTGCTCTGCTTGGTGCTGCTCATGGTTGCAAACATCCATAAGGGTCTCAATTACAAAGTCGAAAGTATTGACATCATCGTTGTGCACAACTAACCTCCGCTCTGCATAAAGAGCCTCATCATTAAATTCTGCATGTTTTGGATTTTCTCTCACCATAAAAACCAAACTTTATCCAATTGAAACAAAGTTAAAGAAAATAAGGTTTACCCGTGGTATATTATTTTTTTTTGAATACAATCTTGTTTTCTGTTCCCTTGAGCAAGCGACTAATGTTTTTGCGATGGGAATAAGGTACAAAGCAAGCCACCACAATGGCAAAAACTATTTCGGGCATTGTAGGCTCACCTGTTAGCCATATAACAGCAACAGGAAAAATCAGCGAAGCTGTTATTGACCCCAAAGAAACATACCTTGTTATCAAAAACAAAACCATGAACACCGAGAAACATATCAGCATTGCCCAAGGAAACAAAACCACGAGAATTCCTGCCAAGGTTGCAATTCCCTTACCTCCTCTGAAACCGGCAAAAACCGGAAACACATGACCCAACAAAGCCAGTATTCCCAGTAGCAATTGATATACACTAAAGAACTCGGGGTCATGAAACTTCTCGCTTACCCAAAAACTTAGTGCAACCGCAGCTGCTCCTTTCAGGGCGTCTATTAAAAGGACTATCGCGCCGGGTAATGTACCCAATGTACGCAACACATTGGTAGCACCAGCATTGCCGCTGCCATGCTCCCGCACATCTATTCCATAAAAAGACTTACCAAGCCACACCGCAGTAGGTATGGAACCTAAAAGATAAGCTACCGGTAACAATATTAGAGAAATCGCATCTATTTGCATATCCGTTTTGTTATTGAAATCAAAGGTAATTTGTTTTAATTGTAAGGAGTTTCTAGGGGATTAAGCGTATTTTCTGATTTTTTCAAAAATCCTAAATCTAAACGAACATCTATCTTTTGCTCCGATATTCAATCTACTGTTTTACAATTGTAGAAGTTACAAAAATCAGGTTCAGTTTGCAGCACTCCAAAACTGTAGTTTTCAATTGGTGTTTGCAAAACATCACATCACATAATCTTGTGTGCCAGAAAAAACAAAATTGAGTTGAAATGGAATTAGTATGGCAGTTTCTTTTTGAAACACAATGCCAACCATCCCTTTTTTGTTTTTTCGCCCAAGTATTCCAATCCCAACTTTTCGGCATTTAGCACCATTTCCTCTTTATCGGCTTCAAAAAAACCACTGAGTAGCAGTTTGCCCTCACCATGAAGCACACTTACATACTTCGCCATATCCTGAAGAAGTATATTTCGGGTAATATTGGCAATAATCACATCGTAGGTATCATGCCCCAATAGTGAACTATCGCCCAATTGCACCTTTATATCCGGGCAATGATTTCTGATAATATTCTCCATGGTGTTTTCGTATGCACTTGGGTCATTGTCAATAGCTACAACCGGTGTAGCACCCATTTTGGCAGCAATTATTGCCAACAATCCTGTACCACAGCCCATATCGAGCACTGCTTTATTTTGCATGTTTTCATCCAAAATCCATTCAGCCATAAGGGAAGTAGTTTCGTGGTGCCCTGTGCCAAACGACATTTTTGGCTCTATCACAATTTCCATTGCAAATGCGTCGGAAGTAGGGTGAAAGGGTGCTCTCACCAAGCACTTATTACCATAAGCAACTGCTTCGAAATTGCTTTCCCA
>DMJL01000224.1:5798-14121 GCA_003451785.1 Bacteroidales bacterium | reverse complement strand
CCAGGCCACGAGGCATTCACGGCAATGCGTGCGCGGGGTGCAAAAATTACCGATGTGGCAATTATTGTAGTTGCTGCCGACGACAATGTGATGCCCCAAACCAAGGAAGCCATAAACCACGCCCAAGCAGCCAATGTTCCTATTGTGTTTGCTATCAACAAAATAGATAAGCCATCAGCCAATCCGGAAAAGGTGAAGGAGGAACTCTCCAAAATGAATATTCTGGTAGAAGACTGGGGAGGAAAATACCAAAGCCAAGAAGTTTCGGCAAAGCAAGGTATAAAAATAGAGTTGCTTTTGGAGAAAGTGTTGCTGGAGGCCGAATTGTTGGAATTGAAAGCCAACCCCAATCGCAAAGCAACAGGGGCAGTAATAGAATCATCACTCGACAAAGGAAGGGGCTATGTGGCAACCATTTTGGTGCAAAATGGTACTATCCAAGTGGGAGATATTGTGGTTGCTGGCTCGGCACATGGCAAAATTAAAGCCATGTTTAATGAGCGTGGTCAGAAAATTTCTTCTGCTGGTCCGTCAACACCGGTGCTAATCCTTGGTCTCGATGGCGCACCGCAGGCTGGCGATGCATTTCAGGTAGTAGAAAACGAAAGCGATGCTAAAGCTATTACTAATCGCCGCCAACAAATCTTACGCGAACAGGGTTTGCGGACACAAAAGCATATTACCCTCGACGAGATTGGTAGAAGAATTGCAATTGGCGACTTTAAGGAACTTAATATCATTGTAAAAGGAGATTTCGACGGTTCGGTAGAAGCATTGTCTGACTCTTTGCTCAAACTCTCTTCGCCAGAGGTTCAAGTAAACATCATACACAAGGCCGTTGGTCCTATTACCGAAGGTGATGTGTTGCTCGCTTCGGCCTCCAATGCCATTATCGTAGGTTTCCAAGTACGACCATCCATGCCTGCCCGCAAACTTGCAGAACAAGAGCAGATAGATATTAGGCTATATAGCATCATCTACAATGCCATTAACGAAATTAAATCGGCAATTGAAGGTATGTTATCACCAGAAATAACTGAAAAGGTGATTGCCAACATCGAAATCCGCGATGTATTTAAGATTACTAAAGTAGGTACAGTTGCCGGTTGTATGGTCTTAGACGGTAAAATTAACAGAAATGCATCCATACGATTGATTCGCGATGGTATTGTAGTGTACACAGGTAAACTTGGCTCGCTAAAACGATTCAAAGACGATGTAAAAGAAGTTTCATCGGGCTACGAGTGCGGTTTGAATATCGACCGTTTCAACGACATAAAAGTTGGAGACATTATAGAAGCCTTCGAGACCACTGAAACTGCACGAAAAATATTTTAATTGACCACCATGTTACAAGGCGCGACTACCGATAATTACAGGCAGTTGCGCTTTTTTATTTTTAAAAACATCTAAATGCATAACGCCATGATCAACTTAAAGTTAAGTCTATCAAAAGCAGAGCAATGGGTTTCACAAAACGAGATAGATGCACTGTTTCCTTCGGTGCGTTTGGCAAGTAAAAAGGTTTATGAAAAATCAGGAGCTGGCAACGGTTTTCTGGGATGGGTTGACCTCCCTTGTACTATTTCAGAAGAACTCTTAGCAAGATTGGAAACCGATGCTGCAAAAATCATTAACCAATCTGATATTGTTGTAGTTTGCGGCATTGGCGGTTCATACCTCGGGGCAAGGGCTGTGATTGATGCCCTGAGCAACCCTTTTGGCGCACTGCTTGATAAAAAAACAAGAAAAGCGCCCATTGTAGTCTATGCAGGGCATCATCTTAATGCCGAATACCACGCCAAACTATTACAATTATTGGATACAGTAAATTATTCGCTTATTGTAATCAGCAAATCGGGAACAACCACTGAGCCGGCTGTAGCTTTCAGATTACTCAAAAAGCATATCGAGAAGAAATATGGCACGACCCAAGCAGCAGAAAGAATCTATGCAATAACCGATGCATCTAAGGGAGCATTAAAAAAACTTGCCACTGCCAACGGATACACAACCTATGTAATACCTGACGATGTTGGAGGAAGGTATTCGGTACTCACTCCGGTAGGGTTGTTACCCATAGCAGCCTCGGGGTTAAACATTAGGGAACTTGTTGCGGGAGCCTCGCGCATGGAAGAATTTCTAAAAAACTACGAGAACCCAGCAGAAAACCCGGCTGCAATGTATGCCATTGCACGCAATATTTTGTACCACAAGGGGAAAACTACCGAAATATTAGCAGGATACAATCCTTCTATTTCTTTTCTGATTGAATGGTGGAAGCAGCTATATGGCGAAAGCGAAGGAAAAGACCAAAAAGGCATTTTTCCGGCAGGCGTAAATTTCACAACCGATTTGCACTCCCTGGGCCAATACATCCAAGAAGGACTTCGTAATATATTTGAAACGGTGCTTACCACTGCCAACCAAGATCAAAACCTTACAATTCCCCACTCAAAAGATGACCTTGATGGGCTGAATTACATTGCAGGACAAGAAATTGCCTCTGTAAACCAAAAGGCAAAAATAGGCACCATGCTTGCCCATGTGGATGGCGGTGTACCCAACTTAGAAATCACCATACCTGAACTCAATGAGGGAAATCTTGGTGAATTGATTTACTTCTTTGAAATGGGTTGTGCATTAAGCGGATATTTGCTTGGTGTGAATCCATTCGATCAGCCGGGCGTAGAGGCATATAAGGTAAATATGTTTGCTTTGCTCCAAAAGCCCGGATTTGAAAAAGAAACTGAGCAAATCCTAAAGAGGCTATAAAAGTAGCATTGGCCAATTTTCAGGAAATTTCAACTCTACAGGCCGGCGGTTGTGCAGCCGGCCAATCAAAACCAATAGCCCACGATTTTAACCGTGGGCTATTGGTTTTGGAAGCTCTTTTGTCTTTTTTCATTGCTTCCCCCGACCTAAAGGTCGGGGTTAATGAATGATTTTTTAAACCCCGTAGGGGTGGTATAGAGCTTATGTTTGGCGAAATTTGCAATTCCGCCAAACATATTTTTTGACCCTGAAAGGGTCGCAGGTTTGTAGCACCAAATCGCGCAGCCCAATTCTACGCCCCCAACGGGGGCGTAGTTGGTTTGGGTATTTCGTTTTCTAAAAACCTTCAACCCCTTTGGGGTTGGTTTTCCAAAGCGGCAGAGATGAAATGGATTAGCAGATTACTTGCCGCTAAGGAAATTTCAAACAAAACCCGCAAAATATGTTGCAAGTGGATACAAAGCTATATCAGACTAAAACAGACACCAGAAATTTGCTTATTACCACAATGCTTTTTCCATCAATCATTGAATTTAACCTGAATATAAAACCGCACCACGGTTTCAAACCTTATTAAACTAAACATAATGAACATATTGCAATTTCAAAAAAAAATTACAACTATGTGTAAAACCTTAAAATAATTGTTATAGTTTTAACAGCGGAAGTTTCTTTCACAAAAAGCGCTTAATTGTTCAGTTCCATTTTGGCTCTTGTATTGGTGGTTGCTCGAAATTACAAATAACCCTGTGCAATGAATTGGATGTTGAATTTTCATACAAATCTTTACAGAAGCAGAAATATCTGTATCTCCAAAAGCCTTAATTCCGTAGAGAGAGAGAGAGAGAGAGAGAGAGAGAGAGAGCTACTTGCTATAAACTTCCCAATTACATTTTTTCATCCCAACGGGTCGCATTATTTTTCAGGCACAAAGTACCGGTATGGGATGAGCCGCCATAAGACTAAACAAGGATTACCCAGTAAATTTATTTGATTTTGATCTATTGATCTATTTTTCTAATATGAGAAAATTCAAGTTATCCAAGTTTAATTTTTAAATAAGTTTTACCGATGAAAAAAATTGCAATATTGCTTTTATTTGTTGTAAGTTTAATAGGTTGCTCAAAGGAATCTATTGATCCTATCGCGAAAGCACCACAAGAAAAGGAGCTAATCAGAGAAATAGCATTGCTTGTGGGCAATGCTATGACCGACCCAAATGTAAAAAACGAAGTACTCGGCGCAATGGCCGAAGTTGATGAATTTAATGAACTGGTGAGTATTTCTTATATGATGGGAAGCACTCGCAACCTTAGGGAAAATGAGGTTGATTTCTTGGCTGAACCTAACAAAATGAAACAGACCCGTACCATGTTCTTTAAACAAGCTGTTTCTGAAGAGTTTAATGCCAACAAACACAATTACCCTTCACTAAAAAGAGAATTGGAGAACCGGGTTTCAGAATCTGCGAAGTTGAAAAGTTTTAACGCTGCTGATCCTGACTTATTTGCACAAGTCTTGGAAGGTACAGGATTTCAGATTTACTTCCCATACTCACACATAATGGATCATAGCATACCCTTGCAAACCTTTTATGTCTCATACGACCCCATGACCGGGGCAACAACCAATGATGCCTTGTTATTTGAAACAGGAAGGGATGGATTCACAGTAATTAATGAAATAAACAACGATTTCACTTTTGAGAACCCGGTATTTGGAGTAATTCCAATTGACCCCTGCGATATTCCTGGTCAACCGTGCGATTTTACTTACCTAACTGGATATACCGCCGAGGAAATGGCTAAAATTATTAGTACACCTCCTGTATTCCCAAATGTTCCAAGGCTTATAACCCACAATTTTCACCATGCTCAAATGACTGATGATAGAGATTTGATTACCACCCGTATCCCATGGATAAGAGTTAACAACACCAAGTGGATGGGATTTCTGGCAAGTCATCAGAAACTAACTTTTTGGAGAGCTGGAGGAAAAGGGACAGTGGTCATTGCACCAAATGGTCAACTTACTGCTCCGGGCTTTGACCATACTGTAGGCGCAGTCAGAATGCGTCAAATTAATATAAAAGAGCTTAGGTGGTTCGCAATGGATGGCGACTTTGATGCTGAATGGAAAATGTTTGAAAATAGGCACTCCCTCATAGTTTTTTCAAATCATGATATATCAACTTCAGCATCTGTAACAGCAGGATTTAAAGTCGGATTAAAGAGAGATACAGCAGGGAATTGGGTCCCGAATGTTAATGCAACACTCTCAGGGACAATAAATATTAAAGAGGGTCGATCAAGGTTCAGGGCTATTTCTAATTTGGAAAGAAGGCAGGTGTTTTTAACAAATGTTGGGGCGGAACCAACCGGAGAATATAAATTAATTAATGGTGTTCCGTTTAATGTTAAAAGTATAGGTATTGTTAGCTATATCTTCCAGCACTGGCACACGAGTTTAGTTACTACTAATTAATCATCCAGCCGTCGGGAGGCTTTATACCACATTGGATAAATCTTTCCGGCCGCTTAAAATCACAACTTAAACATGAAACTACTCTTAACACTTTTGTTTAGCGGATTCAGCCTGCTTGTTGCGTCACAGGATGTACCGGAAACACAGTCAATAATGAAACCCGAAAGAAGCCTTTTTTCCATTTCTGCTGGAATACCCACATTTGTAGATGCATATAGCTGGAAAAGAACATTTTCATTATCATTGGGTTTTCAATACAGGTTTTTGAGAAGTCTTGCAATAGAACCATTTTACCTGTATGCGCAAAACAATAGTTTTCCCGATTTCTTCAACGATATGGTAAAACTCGACCGGTATATCCGGGATAATTTAAGTATGAGTAAGAGACCACAATGGGAAGAGATTTATCTCCATTCGTTCGGTGCCCGGTTGCATTTCGCCTTTATCAATAATCCGCAATGGTACTTCACCTTTAATTTTGCCATGGGGTATTTTGAGTCTGAGTCAGCCACCCACTCTCTCACTTCTGTGGTTCATGCTTATCCTTTTAATTATGTAGCAACATTTCACCAAAGGCGAAACTATGGATGGTTTACCATGCCCGGCTTGATGTTGAAGCGGAATCTAGGCAACAGGTTTTCGCTTGGAATCCACTTGACCGGTTATTTTTTCATAGACACTAGGGATATCTGGTTCCCAAAAGATAAGCCTGTATTTCCGAACCATTGGAATACCAGTATTACTTTTGGGAGGGCCTTCTGATAATTTACGCGGTCGGGGAGTTTTATACCACAATGGATTAAACTTCCCGACTTCTAAAAACTTATGAACCACATGAAACTACTCTTATTCCTTTTGTTTAGCGGGCTTTGCCTTTTTGCTGCTGCCAATGATACTACAAGCGTCAAGCCAATCGAAAGAAGTGCAAAAAATTCCTTCTATATTTCCTTTGGGATGCCTCTTTTTACAGATGCTTATACAACAAGAAGAAATTTATCACTTGCTTTAGGTTATCATTACCGCTTTTTAAGAAGTTTTGCCATAGAACCATTTTATCTATACGCACAAAGCAATAATTTTCCAGATTTTTTCGCTGATAAGGTAAAACTCGACCAGTATATACGCGACAATATAAGTATGCAAAAGCCCTCAGAATGGACGGAGGTATATGTTCATTCGATTGGTGCCCGGTTGCATTTTGCATTTATCAATAATCCGCGTTGGTACTTTACATTTAATTTCGCCATGGGCTATTTTGCATCTGAGTCTGCCATCCATTTTTTAACTACTATGAGACCTGTAGAGCCTTTTGATTATGTAGCAGCATTTCACCAAAGACGAAATTATGGGTGGTTTAGTATGCCCGGCTTAATGCTGAAGCGAAACTTGGGTAACAAGTTTTCTGTTGGTATACACTTAGCTGGCTATTTTATTAGATGGCCTGAAAATGGGGCGTTGACTCTGGTTGATTTGCCGGTACTACCGAACCATTGGAATGCCACCATTACTTTTGGAAGAGCCTTCTGATAATTTACATCGTACGCATTTCACAATAACAAAAACCAACAACCAATACTGTATGTTATGAAACAAACAATCAGTAAGTTTTTTCTTTTTGCTGCAAAAAAATCACTTTTGGTATCAATTGTCCTTTTATTTCCTCATTTAGCGCAATCACAGGATGCAATTGCCCACCGGTTCAGTTTTTCTGTTGCTGCCGGATTGGGATACAACCGCTTTCCGGGTTACTTTTGGGCAGCAGACTTACCTTACATTCCTGGTGTAACTCATGGCTTAAGCACTACCGGGCTGGGAAATTCTCCAAAAATCATGCAGGTTTTTGAGGCCGATTTTCAGTTTAAGTTAAACGATAACCGATACATCGGACTGACTTTTTCGCAACACAACAGCAGAGATGCCTTGAATATTGCCAGACCCTCCTTATCAAATAGGGTTATTTTTTCCTTTGAAAATTATAAACATGAATTTACTTATCAGCATTTTGGTGTTGAATTCGGGCAAGAAGTTGTTCCAAGGTTGCATTTTGGAGTAGGATTAAGCTATTTTATTGAACAAACAAATAGGATGGATGTATTGGTAGGGAACGATGGTCCTCCTATAGTTACATTGATCAGTTGGGAGCAAAGGCTCGACCAGCTTGCGCTTTCTGCCTCCTTGGCTTATTATTTCCCGGTGAATTATTATTTCCAGATAGGCATTAGAACCAAAGGATTTCTCACCCTGTATGGCTTTACCGCACTTACTTTAACCCCTGTATTGAGATTTAGTTTTTAGAGAGAGAGCCGCTTTATTGCTAATTTATATTGTTTGTCGTGCTTTTTGCGATGTTTATATTATGTAACATTTTTTTAAATTCTACCATCAGATTCTATTTAAACTCCTTAGGATGAGCTTTTTACCGCAATGCGCGCAAGGTAAAATAGCGAGTAGGGCTAAGAAAAACTTTTAGCGAACTTAGCATAATGCTTTGCGCCAATAGCGGTTAAACGACTGTTGAACTAATGGATTAGATGTTAAATTAGCGGCTATGATTACCGATTACGAAGGGATATAAACTCCCATTCTCAAATTTCAGTAGGCATTCTGCCCGTCCATTTTTTTTAATCAACAACAGATCGTCCATAAACGGACTATCCATAATATACTTTTCAGAGAATATTGTGAAAACGAACAGGTAGTAATCCTTGGTCAATTTATTATTCAAACTCTGGCATTGTAAGAAAAACAGGAAAGGCAAGTTTTTCTAATTTTTTTTTGGTCAAGATATTGATACTTGTGTTCTGCACTTTTATAAAACCTTCTTGCAATAGCACACCCTACACAGTGGTTCGTATGAGTCTGTTTCTCCCAGCACCACAAGCTTGTCGCTCAATATAGTACGGTGGGAGTAGTGGGCAAGGCTTCCACATTGCACACAAATTGCATGCACTTTGGTGATATACTCTGCCATAGCAAGCAATGCCGGCATTGGCCCAAAAGGCTTTCCTTTGAAATCCATATCCAAACCCGCCACTATAACCCTCACCCCCGAATTAGCCAACTG
>DMJL01000224.1:0-5407 GCA_003451785.1 Bacteroidales bacterium | reverse complement strand
GTGCCACTTGCTAACAAAAGAATATTGGATGAAGCTGGCACAGGAGTTGACATGATTTCTCGGGCATCGTGCGAAACAACTTTTTCCTCATCGTATCGAATATCAATTGATGGTTTAAAAATTTCTACCTTAAGCTTGGCAATGCGTGCCCGCCGCAATCTACGGATAAGCTCCTCGGTCTTGCCCGAAAACATACTTCCACAAATCACCTCTATCCAACCTTTCCTAAGGTTGCGATCTATATCGTTTTCCAGAAACATTGAACTAAATGTTGAATCTTTGTTATCTTTACCCCTCCAATTTCGGGGAAGCACAAAAATAGGTATAAAGTTTGCTTTCCTCTGCCAAATAATTTGATTGATTTTTTTGAATTATATCTTATGCAAAAAGGAGTGAATGAGCGCATATTGCAACTGCTTGCGCAATTGGTGGATCGCACCAACGATATCGAGAAAAGGGCTGGTAGGAATGCTCTTTTGGATATTGACCTTATAATGGCTGATATTCGAGAATTGTATAAAGAATTTGAAAGCCTGCGACAAACTGCTTCAATCGAGTTGATAAAAGAAACTAAGACTAATGTAGAACCACCTACACCTTTAGTTTCTACAACCTATAACCTATCAGGTGCTTTGCGCGCCAATGAGCCAGTGCAGAAGGCAAAATCTACTGAGCACTCACACATAGAAGCAATTCAACCAGCGAGTGTGCCTACCGTCGTTGAGCCGGTTGAAGGTTTAACTACCGAAAAGCAAAGTTTAATATCAAAAGAAGCTTCAACAGTAAAAACTACTATCGAATCATCTGGTTTACCTAATCCTGCCCCAGCTGCAAAGGAGCATATGCAACATCCTTTGTATAATGAGCCGCTTTCCCCTACTAATCAGAAAACTACCTATCCCAAAGAACATGCTCCTGTCCCAAGCGTCCAATCTCCCCACAAAAGAAATGCATTGCAAGGGATGCTTGCTGCGAGGTTGGAAGACAAAAGTCTGAGTGCCAGACTTCAGATGAGTCCGGTAGCAAACATAAAAGATGCCATCGGCATAAACGAGAAGTTTGTGTTTATAAACGAGCTTTTTGGAGGCAACATTCAGCAATACAATGAAACAATCCAGCGGCTCAACAACTTTGGCAGTCTCGACGAAGCATTTCATTATTTGTCTGCGCTGGGAGAAACTTTAGGATGGGACGAAGCACATTCGGGCGAAACCATTGAAAGACTTGCAAGTGTGGTAATGCGGCGATATTTGCAACAATAATCATAAGATTCGGCTCATAGAAATGGGAAAGTTATACATAATCCCTACTCCTATCGGAAATTTGGAGGATATTACCCTTAGGGCTATCACTACTCTAAAAAAAGTAGATTTATTGCTTGCAGAGGATACCCGCACCACGGGTAATTTGCTTGCACATCTCCAAATAAAGGTACCTATGCTTGCCCACCATCAGCACAACGAACACAAGGTACTGGATAGCCTAATTGCAAAGCTGCAATCGGGGCTAACTTTGGGCTTAGTTACCGATGCCGGCACGCCTGCCATTT
The DNA here is from genome assembly GCA_003451785.1 of Bacteroidales bacterium. Lineage (GTDB taxonomy): Bacteria > Bacteroidota > Bacteroidia > Bacteroidales > UBA7960 > UBA7960. The sequence continues at coordinate 3,858 of DMJL01000224.1, read as the reverse complement.
CCGATCCGGGCTTTTTGCTTGTGAGAGAATGTGTGCGCAAGGGTATTACAGTAGAATGCTTGCCCGGTCCAACTGCATTCGCCCCTGCGTTGGTGCTTTCGGGTTTGCCATGCGAAAAGTTTTGCTTCGAGGGATTTCTACCTCAGAAGAAAGGCAGAAGTTCCAGAATAAAGTTGCTGGCAGTGGAAACCCGCACCATGATATTCTACGAATCGCCACACAGGATTGCCAAAACCTTGCGTGCCCTATCCGATGCCTTTGGTTCCGTACGGCCTGCAAGTGTTTCGCGTGAATTATCTAAAATGTTTGAGGAAACTCAGAGAGGAACATTGGGCGAACTTGCCCAACATTTTGAAAGCCGAACGGTAAAGGGTGAAATAGTTATAGTAGTGGCCGGAGCAATTGCTATGGAAAACAAACAAGAGGACTCTGATTAATCATCAAGTTTTAGAACTGCCATAAATGCCTGCTGAGGAACTTCTACATTTCCAATTTGCCGCATCCTCTTTTTGCCCTTCTTTTGCTTTTCAAGAAGCTTGCGCTTGCGCGAAATATCTCCACCATAGCACTTTGCCGTAACATCTTTTCTAAGAGCCTTCACCGTTTCGCGGGCGATTACCTTTGCTCCGATCCCTGCTTGTATGGCAATATCGAATTGCTGCCTTGGAATCAACTGCCTAAGCTTTTCGCAAATCCGCTTTCCAAAATTGTATGCATTATCGCGGTGAATGAGCGCAGAGAGTGCATCCACATGGTCACCATTGAGAAGAATATCAAGTTTCACAAGCTCCGAAGTTTTATAACCACATGGGTGATAATCAAAGGATGCATAACCCCGAGATATGGTTTTTAGCCTGTCGTAGAAATCGAAAACAATCTCGGCAAGGGGCAATTCAAATGTCATTTCTACCCTATCGGTAGTCAAGTACACCTGATTTTTTATCACTCCCCTTTTGTCCAAGCAAAGAGACATTATCGAACCCACATATTCCGATTTGGTAATAATTTGCGCAGTAATATAAGGCTCCTCGATGTAGTCCAGAACATTTGGACCCGGCAAATCAGAAGGGTTGTTTACAACTTTCATTTCGCCCTTGTTGGTAAAAGCATGGTACGAAACATTGGGCACGGTGTTGATAACCGTCATATCAAACTCACGCTCGAGCCTCTCCTGAACGATTTCCATATGCAGCATGCCCAAAAAACCGCACCTGAAACCAAATCCTAATGCTGCCGACGACTCGGGCTCAAAAGTGAGCGAGGCATCGTTGAGCTGCAACTTTTCCATGGCCGAGCGCAATTCTTCAAAGTCTTCGGTGTCCACAGGATAAATACCTGCAAAAACCATGGGCTTTACATTCTCAAAACCTTGAATGGCAGTGGAAGTGGGTCTTTTTACATGTGTAATGGTATCGCCCACCTTCACTTCGCGAGCATCTTTAATTCCTGAGATGATGTACCCTACATCGCCTGCCGAAATTACCTGCTTGGGTATTTGGCCCAGCTTAAGCACACCCACTTCATCGGCATGGTACTCATGCTCGGTAGCCATAAATTTCACAAAATCGCCGGTGTGGATTTCTCCGTTAAGCACACGGAAGTATGCGATAACTCCCCTAAAGGAATTGTAAACGGAATCGAAAATCAATGCCTGTAGTGGAGCCTCTGGATCTCCTTTTGGTGGCGGTATGCGTTCAACAATAGCCTGCAGTATATTTTCTACCCCCAATCCGGTTTTGCCGCTTGCCGGAATAATATCCTCCATGTCGCAACCAATAAGGTCCACTATTTGGTCGGCTACTTCCTCGGGCATAGCACCTGGCAAATCCATTTTATTGAGTACAGGGATGATAACCAAATCGTGCTCTAAGGCCAAGTAAAGGTTAGAAATAGTTTGTGCTTCAATACCTTGCGATGCATCAACAATAAGCAGGGCACCTTCGCAAGCAGCGATAGACCTCGAAACTTCGTAGCTAAAATCAACATGCCCCGGAGTATCAATCAGATTGAGCTTATAATGTAGTCCATTGCGCTCATAATCCATCTGCACTGCATGGCTTTTGATGGTTATACCCCTTTCCCGTTCCAAATCCATGTTATCCAAGAGTTGATCCTTAAACTCCCTGTCGGAAATGGTGTTGGTGGTCTGCAAAAGCCTATCGGCCAATGTGCTTTTACCGTGATCTATATGCGCAATAATGCAAAAATTCCTGATATGCTTCATAATCTGCAAAAGTACGATTTTTAAGGTATAATTTGCTTAATTTTGAAATCCTTGTTTAGCTGTGTTTCTTAAAAGAAACCTACAAAAAGGGTATAATTTCGATAGAAAATACAAATGGGTAAAATCATCATTGTTAGGCTACGAAATACTTAACAAATCGCTCAATCGCAGGCTGATATGCCTAAACTGTTTTGGTCTTTTGCATTTTGCAAAAAATGGTTAAGCCTCTTATGCTGAATGAAAATCTTTGTAAAATCTCAAAAAAATAAAATGCACTTGCGTCTGGTTTTTGTAGTAATGTTTTTTCAATTCTTTGCACTTGATGTTTCATCTCAATCAGTTTTTCCGATAAATAATTTCTCGGGGCAAGTTGTAACCACAGCCCATGGTACATTTACAGATAGTGGCATAGGCAGAGAAACCCATTACAATGCCAATGAAACCTATCATGTAACTTTTTGCTCCATAGAACCGGACAGTTCCGTAGTGCAATTGCATTTCAACAATTTCAGACTGGGTGCCGGCGATGTTGTAAGCATCTTTGATGGCAAAGCACCCGATGCCCCACTCCTACTGGAAGCCACGGGAAACCAACTGCATGGTCAATTTGTGCATTCTTCAGGCCGATGTTTGCAAGTAAGATTTGTATCATCGCCAACGATGCAGGATGTGGGTTGGGAGGCATCTATACGAAACCTTCAAATTTGCGAAACTTTCATTGCTTCCATCCTACCCAGAGCAGGATCTTTCGATGCATGTCGTTCTGCACGAGAGCTAATTTTCGATGCTACTTCCAGCTTCGCATCCAATCAACCGGGGTTCGACCCAAGGCTGGTAAACTACTCTTGGACCATTGGAAATCAAGTTTTTCAGGGACCTATGCTTTCGCGTATATTTGAGTTACCCGGAGCTTATCCAATTACACTTACGGCAACCGACCCTTCCACTGGTTGCATTGCTATTCGCAGAGAGTTGATAAGAATTTCCACCGAGCCTTCGTTTGATGGAACCTTTGCTCCTGATACAATTTGTGCAACAGAATCGTTCAATCTACTTGGCAAGGCTACCCAAACTACTTGGACAGGCTTTGCAGCTTCCGTTGTACAAACCGCACCCATCCCCGATGCACCGGGGGTGTTTTATCAATCGCAATTAAATTTCAACATTTTTCAACCCAGCAGTTTTATCCTATCCGCCAACGACATTCAAAAAGTATGTGTAACCCTTGAACATGAAGTAAGTGGTCAGGTACAAATAGAGTTGGAATGCCCCGCGGGCAACCGAATGCTGCTAAAAGACTTCAGTGCGCAAGGGGCAAATCTTGGAGAACCTGTGGTATGGGATGCAACGATGCCCGGAAAAGGATACCAATATTGTTTTGTGAATGAGGCAGCATTCGGAAAAATGAACGAAACATCGCCCAGATTTCATTCATATACAGATTTGGCCGGCAACTTCTACTTTAACTCTCCCTTCTTGCCTATAGGCAATTACACCCCCGAAAATTCCTTTGGAATGCTTGCAGCATGCCCTCTCAACGGAACTTGGACGCTCCGCATTAGAGACAACCAACCAGGAGACAACGGTTTTGTGTTTGGTTGGAGTTTATTATTCAGGAATGAACTCTACCCCGA
>DMJL01000015.1 GCA_003451785.1 Bacteroidales bacterium | reverse complement strand
TCGTTCAGGGTACTAGCTTGTGCTGTGTTTTCAGCTCTATGCAAAGTGGCCAAACAAAACTCCTTTGGAATATTGAATTTCTTAGGTTTCTGCTTCAAATCAGAAAAGTGTATGTAGGCATCGTACATCACATCGCCGGTAACCATTACCTTGTTGTCGAAATGGTCAAAACCTTCTTTAGTGAGATTTTCGGCAGCGGCCAAACTCGGGCAAAACAGCAAATTGGAAATCCTATCGGTAAGAATGCGATTAATTTCTTCGGGCATGGCCATGTTGTACGATCTCAGCCCTGCCTCCACATGCGCCACGGGTATTCCAATCTTTTTAGCAGCCAAAGCTCCTGCCAAGGTGGAGTTGGTGTCTCCATATACCATCACCCAATCGGGGTCTTCCAAAAGCATTATCTCTTCGGCCCGTTCAAGCATTCTGCCTGTCATAGCACCATGAGAAAGGCTGTGAATGCCTATGTTGTAGTTAGGCTGGGGTATATTCATTTGCTCAAAAAACAAGGCACTCATATTGTGGTCGAAATGCTGGCCTGTGTGAACAATCACCTCTTGCAATGCATCGCAATCTCTAATAGCTTTGCTTACTGCTCCTGCCTTTATAAATTGGGGTCTTGCACCCAGAATGGTTAAAACCTTTTTCATTGAAACCGATTTTTGATGAATTTATGGATATTACAAAGATAGTTTAAAGGCAATAATACATCTCAATAGGCATTATGTTGGCACCTACCTGTAAATCGATTAATTTTGATTGCTATGATAATATACTTGATAGGATTTATGGGTAGTGGCAAGTCTTCGACGGGCCGTCGCTTGGCACGAAAGCTCCATTATGCGTTTGTGGATTTGGATGATGAAATTGAAAAAAATGCGGGGCAGAGTATTTCCGAGATTTTTCGCAAATATGGCGAAGAGCATTTTCGAAGGCTTGAGGCTCAGGTGTTGCGCAACATTCCCAAAAATGAAAATCTGGTGATTGCAACCGGTGGGGGTACACCCATTTACCACGAAAATATGCAGTACATAAATGCCACTGGGGTTTCCGTATATTTGAGCCTGAGTGTTAAAACCCTGGCCAGCAGATTAGAAAGCAGCTACAAAAAAAGACCTTTGATAGAAAATTTTAGCAATACGCAACTGGATGCCTTTATTGAGAAAAAACTTGAAGAAAGGGAGCCGATTTACTTGCAGGCGCAATGCATAGTAAAAGGCGAAACGGTAAAGGCAAATCATATTATTGCCTTAGTTTTCGGCACCTAAATCGGTTTATTCTGAAAGAGGCGGAAGCACTCTGCCGGCCGATACAAATGTTCTGCGATAGTAAGGCTCATTGAGGTAGCTAACTATTACTCCGCTGCTGGATGATGCATGAATAAACCGTTCGTTGCCCAAATAAATTCCCACATGGTCTATTGCCGGGCCACGCAAAGTATTGAAAAAAACCAAATCGCCTTCCATTAGCTCCGATCTATCCAATGGTGAAACCATCCGTGCCATATCTCGCGAGCTACCTTTGAGGGTCAGTGCAAATACTTGCTCCATTATGGTTTTCACAAGCCCGGAGCAATCTATTCCATTGCGCGACCTCCTGCGATGGGGCACTCCAAGCCAATTATACAATTCCAAATACAAAGCTCCATTGCTGTTGTAGGTGATAGGAACACCATAACCCGAGAAGCGTTGAGCAACCGAAACAAATTGGCTATCGGGCATAAGGAACAAACCCGAATTGCTGTCGGTAGGCAATGAAACCGCAACTGGCTGCAAGGAAAAAAATATTAAGAATGCTATTTGAGATACACCCATAATGATTGCAAAACTGCAAAGTTACTGCTTTTTTGGTTAATTCAACACCGGGTCGCTTGGGAAATTAGCCCAGATAGCGTAGTCGCTTCCCATTTCTTTAATGATATTGCGCCATAGGGTGTCGGCATTGCACGACATGATGGTAGATACATCGCCTTGCGTTACAATCCATGAATCTTCCTTCAATTCCCTATCCAACTGGTTTGGCTCCCAACCGGAGTAACCAATAAAGAAGCGCACTTGTTCGGGTTTTGCAATATTTAGGTCTATCAGCCTTTTCATATCGTCAATATCGCCCCCCCAAAACAATCCATCCATAACCTCTACACTTCCAGCGACGCTTGGTCCGAGTGTATGCAGATAAAAAAGCCTATCGGGGTGTACGGGACCGCCAAAAAACAGGGGAAATTCATTGGTGGGGAATTCTTTTACAACATCCATCATCCTAAGATTCAATGGTTTGTTGAGAATCAATCCTATGGTGCCTACCTTGCGGGCGTGTTCTACCAGCAATACCACACTGCGACTGAAATAGAAATCGGTCATGGTTGGCTCGCTTACAAGCAGTTTGCCGGATATAGGCTTCGATTCACGGTTTTTCATCTGGGCACCGTATTGGGTTTTTATGCTTACTAAAGTGTAATAATTGCTAATTTTACAAACTTTTTTATAAGCAGAAAACAACAAAATCCTTGCCATTGTTCAATGCCCAACCATCAATCTAAATATCATACTCTACGGCAATCGTATCCTGAGTTTGTTTATGAGGGCTTCACAGTTCAGGAGCTTCCAGAAGGCATCATGGCTGAATATCGGTTTAGCTGTGGCGAAGCCAGTACTTTCCGACCAACAGTTTTATTCAAACGCAATTTCCCTTTGCAAAAATTGTCGGATGCTACACGCAATCTACTGATATTTCATATTGGGATGGTCGAATGTATTAGTTATTGGAAAGCATTTTGCTCTCCAATTATTGTTGTTAAGCCTTTTAGATTTTGCACCGAACAAGAACTTTGGTGGAAAAAATTGTTTCGACATGGTTTGGGCGAATTTTTCTATACCAACGGCATTGCCATACCCGGTGAGGAAATTTTCACTTTCAAATATCCAGATTCAGCCCAAACCTTCGAACCTGTGGATTTGCCAATGCCAACAGAAGGAGTGATTGTACCAGTTGGGGGTGGCAAAGACTCTGTGGTAACTTTAGAAATTCTCTTGCGTAGCAATTTTGATGTTTTGCCAGTGGTAATGAATCAGCGTGATGCAACCCGTGAAGTTCTGAAGGTTGCAGGATTCGATGACACGAACACATTTGAGATTAACCGTACCATAGATCCATTGCTTTTGCAGTTGAATAAAGAAGGGTTTCTAAATGGACATACACCTTTTTCTGCCTTATTGGCATTCCATACCTCGATGGTAGCAGCACTTGTGGGGAGGCAGCACATAGCACTTTCCAACGAATGGAGTGCCAACGAAGCTACCATCCCCGGTACTTTGATAAACCACCAGTACAGCAAATCATTGGAGTTCGAAAGCGATTTCAGGGATTATATCAACAAATATATGGTGCGGGAAATCAACTATTTTAGTATGATGCGCCCCATCAACGAGTTGCAAATCGGAAAATTATTCGCACAGTTCGATGCTTATCATTCGGTGTTTAAGAGTTGTAATGTAGGAAGCAAAACCGATATTTGGTGCTGCGAATGTTCTAAATGCCTTTTTACCTGGATAGTACTTTCTCCTTTTTTGAATGTGGATGCACTTGTGGCCATTTTTGGGAAAAACCTTTGGGATAATCCACAACTCATTGAGACTTTGCAGCAGTTATGTGGACTTTCCGAAACCAAACCTTTTGAATGCGTTGGTACTATTGATGAAGTGAATGCTGCTTTGAACTATACACTAAGCCAATACAGTGAAATGCAACTGCCGGTATTGTTGGATTGGTATGCCAAAAATGGGCGTGCGTTAGATTCTTCAGGGGAATTGCAGCACCATCTGGAAACATTTCACCAACCCAACTTTTTAAATGCTCCATTCGAAGCCGTTTTAAAATCCTTTTTGTTTCCTGCGAAGGCTCAACCTAATTAAATAGTGCTTTGGGCTTTTCTATTTGCCTACCTTTGCCGCCGTTTATTATCTTAATTTGTGAAAATTAAATCATTAACATTGTGAGTTGGTTGCAATTCCAAAAGTTGTTTTCGGGTGTTGAAAAGCTTGGCATCTTGGGCTTTGGTCGCGAAGGTCAATCTACCTACCATGCCATTCGCAAAGTTCTGCCCAATCTAAGCATCTTAGTTTTCGACCAAAAGGAGCCTAACCCAGAAGTATTACATTTGTTAGACAACGATGTTTCTATTACGCTGCACACAGGTGATAATTATCTATCACAAGTAATAGAGTGCCAGATGGTAGTCAAAGCCCCCGGTGTGCCTCTAAAAGATTTGCATACTTTAGCTTGCAACTTGAATTTAGTTTCGCAAACGGAACTTTTTTTGAATCTTTACAGAAACCAAGTAGTGGGAATTACTGGCACCAAAGGCAAGAGTACTACCACCAATTTACTTTTTCACATTTTGCTAAAAGCTGGAAAAAGTGTGAAACTCGTAGGCAACATTGGCATTCCACCGTTGGATTTGGTGGGTCAAATTGGTGATAAAGACATAATTGTTTTTGAGATGAGCAGCCATCAATTGGAGCACTCCAATGTGTCTCCACATATTGCAGTGTTGTTGAATATATTTGAAGAGCATCTCGACCACTACCTCAGCTACAAGCACTATCAGCTTGCAAAGATGAATATTGCCAAAAACCAGCGTGAAGAAGATGTTTTTATTTGCTACCCAGCCAATGCGCAGATAAGTCAACTTTTGCATGAGAATTTGCCAAAAGCAGAACTTTGGTCAATAGGAAACACAAACAGTTTTGAGAATAATGTTTATTGCAGTGGCGAAGATTTGATAATCAACCAACAGGGAAAGAGTTTTGAAATCCATGGGGGTTGCAATGCTGCATCCTTGCTGGGGGAGCACAATAAATTGAATATTTGTGCGGCCGTTGCAGTAGCGCATAAACTGAATCTCGACCAGCAGGAAATTTTGAATGGACTGAAAACCTTCCAAGGACTGCCACATCGTTTGGAGTTTGTGGGAACGAGAAAGGAAATCATGTTTTACAACGATTCCATTTCTACTATTCCAGAATCTACCATAGCTGCCATCAAAGCTCTGCCGGCAACTTCCACCATTATTTTGGGTGGCTACGATCGTGGAGTGAACTTTTCTTTATTGTTGGAATTTCTGAGAAACTCAACCGTTACTAATCTTGTGTTTGTGGGTGCAGCAGGAAGGCGAATGTATGAAGAAGGTTTGTTTGCAAATGGCACGATTGATAAAACTTGTATTCTTTGCAGCACATTTACAAAAGCCTTCCACCAAGCCGTGCGACTAACGCCTGCTAACTCCATCTGCCTTCTTTCGCCGGCAGCCTCCAGTTATGATGAATTCAAAAATTTTGAACACCGAGGAGAGTTTTTTAAAAGCTTGGTAAACAAGTTGTAGCAATTTATTTAATTGCCCACTCTATTTCTGAACTCAACGAAAAACAGTTTCCGTAGCTTGCCGAGTTGGAGTGGGTTCTGCTCTAATAAAATGTGGAAGGTTACACCTTATGCAATGTATTTTGGTGTGGTTTGTATTTTATTGGAAGGGAAAAACTTCTGAGAATGCTAAGGTTTGGCGGCATTTCGACTCGTGCCATAATGAGTTTACCGAATTGCTCAATGACCGCCAAAACCTAAAAGATGCTTCGCTTCGACAATTGTAACATTCCGTTCGGGATGACAATCTCCGTTGGCATTTTGTCATCCTTACCGAAGAGAAGGATATTTTACATGGCGGATTTGCAAATTTTCCTTAAAATATTTTTAAACAGAACCTTTCACTACTTTTAAGGACTTCTCTCAGAGCCTATTTTAACCGATTATGATGAACTTCTCAAACGCAAGGAACGCAAGGTAAAACCGCAATGGACGCTAAGAAAATCCTTAGCGCACTTTGCGAAATGTTTTGCGCCCTTTGCGGTTGAACGCTTATACAACAACTTGTTTTGTTTTATTCAACGGCTATATTGAGCGATAATGAAGGGCTAAAATGCAACACAAAAAAAAACGGGCAATGTCTCCTTTTCTTGTGTGGCATCAAAAGGCCTATTTTTTTACCTTTAGTTTCTTAGCTGCCACGGGCACCACATTCTTGATGTGCTTTGCGTCTTTTTGTGGACGGGATTTGCCCCACGAGCCTCTAAAAATCTTTCCCCTTTTGGTTTTCATGTCTCCTTTTCCCATAGTAGTAGTGTGTTTGAGTGATTACTTCTTTTTGCAATGGTGTAAATATAGCCTTTTCTAATGGAAAAGTCACGGCAATTAATTGCACATTACGCTATCACCATTAGAAAATCAGACTGCCTATTTGAAATACTAAAAACGAAGCTATCCACGCCACTCCAGTGGTATAAATCACTGCAAAAACTCCCCATTTCCAATGACCTGCTTCCTTGCTAATGGCTGCAAAAACTGCAATACAAGGGAAATAGAGCAAAACAAAAATCATAAAGCTAAAGGCTACCAATGGGCTGAAAACCTTTTCACCAATTCTTGCACCCTCGGTATGGACTTGGTTTTGCAATCGTTGCACCAAAGAAACATTCTCGGTTTGTCCTTCATCATCGGCCTGATATAGCACGGCAAGCGTGCTTACCACTATTTCCTTCGCTGCTATTCCAGAAAGAATGCTTATTGACATTTTCCAATCGAATCCCAAAGGCTCCATTACAGGATGAATAAATCGTCCGATTTGTCCGATTAAGCTTGCTTCGAGTCTTTGTGTGTTGGCTGCAATGGTTACTTCTCTGATGCTTAGTTCCATTTGGTTCTCTAATGCTTGCTTAGCTTCGAGTTCTGTTGGTGCCAATTGCGCTATTTGAGTTTGGTAGTTTGCAGTAATAGATTCTATTTCAGTGGTTAATTGTTTGTGGAAATTTTCACCATTGGGAAAATATCCCAAAACCCAAATCACCAACGATGCGATTAATATAACGCCGCTAATCTTGCGCAAATAATGCACTGCCTTTCTCCACATATTTCGGGTGGTGGTTTTCACAGTTGGCACGCGATAGGGCGGTAGCTCCATTACAAATGGATAGTCGGCAGTCTTGAAAAGTGTTTTCTTAAACAAGATTGCCATACCTATTGCAATCATCACACCAATCAAATAAATCAGAAACAGCATGGTTCCCTGGTTTTCGGGGAAGAAAGCACTTATCATCAGCACAAAAATGGGCAAACGGGCACTGCACGACATAAAGGGGTTGATAAGCATGGTTAGCAGCCTATCGTTTCGATTGGGAAGTGTGCGAGCAGCCATTATGGCAGGTACATTGCAACCAAACCCCATAAGTAGCGGTATAAACGATTTGCCATGCAGACCTATTTTGTGCATGAGCTTATCCATGATAAAAACTGCCCTTGCCATATAGCCGGTGTCTTCTAATATGCTTATAAACAGGAAGAGCAATACAATATTGGGAAGAAAAACAATTACACCGCCTACTCCGCTTATTAATCCATTTACCACCAAATCCTTGAGGGTTCCTTCGGGCATAATTCCAGCAACAAACTCTGCAAGTGCAGAAACACCTGCTTCTATCCACTCCATTGGAAAACTACCCAACCAAAAAGTGGCCGAAAACATCAACCACATGAAAAACAAAAATATCGGAAACCCAAACAGTTTATGGGTTATGAGGGTATCAATCACCTCACTGGCTTTGCGTTCAGATGCCTTGTTTTTCTTGAAAGTTTCTTTGAGAGCACCAGTTATGAAACCATATTTGAGGTCGGTTATGGTTGACTCCGGGCTTTCGCCAAATTCTTTGGCAAGTTTTTTAGCTTCGTTGGTAGATGCGAAAATAATTTCCTCATGGTTGTGGCAATGCTTCATCACCTTTTTCACCACTTCCTTGTCGTCTTCCAATAGTTTTATGGCCAAAAACCTAGTTGAAACAAGGTCGGTGAGATGCTGATTGCCGGGGTAATTTATCAAATCCTGAATGATCTTTATCGAACCTTCCATGCTTTCGCCATAGTTAATATGGATATGCCGCGCATCGGGGTTTCGATCTTCGAACACTTCGATCACTTTGTCGAATACTTCCTTTATTCCCTTGCCTTTGTGGCTCATGGTGGGTACTATGGGTATGCCCATCAACCTACCTAAGGCAACATAATCGAGCAAATCGCCCGAAGCTTGCAACTCATCGTACATATTGAGTGCAATTACCACCTTCACATCCATGTCTATCAACTGTGAAGTAAGATAAAGATTGCGCTCTAAATTGGATGCATCCACAATATTTATAACCACATCAGGAAGTTGCTCCTGTATAAAACTTCTCACATAGATTTCTTCCGGCGAATAGGCAGTGATGGAGTAAGTTCCCGGAAGGTCAGTGATTTGAAATTGATACCCGCCTTGCTTCATTTTGGCATCCTTGGCTTCTATAGTTACACCGCTGTAATTGCCAACACGCTCATGGGAGCCGGATGCGTAGTTGAAAAAAGTAGTTTTGCCGCTATTGGGATTGCCTACCAAAGCCACATTAATGGTTTTTCCATGGGATGGAATTTTGCCTTGCCTCTCAAGCAGCAATGTGCCACCAAATTCCCTCTCATCCACTATCTGACTTTCCGACAATGGAACTACTTCTATAAGCTGTGCCTCATTAGTTCTGAGGGTAACATTGTAGCCAAGAATACTATACTCAATGGGATCGCGCAGAGGTGCTTTCTTTATAACATCTACCTCCTTGCCTGGCACAAAACCCATTTCCAAAATTCTTTTGCGAAAAGCTCCGCGGCCCTTCACTTTAAGGATTATACCCTTTTCCCCTTCTTTCAGATCGCTGAGAAGCATTGCAGTCTGTAATTTTTATTAAGAATAAATATAAACAAGGCAAAAATACAGGAATTATGACAATTATGCCAATGGCAGAAAAAAAAGGCATCTGGGCTTAGCTTTTATCAAAAAAATACAGTAGGTTTGATAAAATTATCCTACCTACCAACAAATCGATGCCATCCATGAAACCCCGGTTCTTTGCCACTACCGATGAATACCTTAGCCCCTTTTCGGGTAAAATAATACATCGCATAAATCATGCCCTTGCAAAAGAGCAAGAGCTTACCCAAGGAAAAACTTTATACGATTTTGCCAACGGACACTTGTACTATGGCTTGCACCGCACTGAATCGACTTGGGTTGTGCGTGAGTGGGCTCCCAATGTTGAAGAAATGTATCTGATTGGCGACTTTTCGGATTGGAAGCCTTTGGAGAGATTTCGTTTCAACCGACTGGATGGTGGCAATTGGGAATTACTTGTTGTTGGAGACGATATTTTGACGCATGGTAGTTTGTATAAACTTTTTATTGTATATGCCGGCGGTTATGGCGAGCGCATACCTGCATGGGCGCGCCGAGTGGTGCAGGATGAAACGAACCATGTATGGAGTGCTCAAGTTTGGAAACCTGCCCGGAGCTATAATTGGAAAAATCCACCACCTTCTGGAACATCCGAAGCTCCATTAATCTACGAAGCCCATGCAGGTATGGCCACCGAAGAATACAAAGTGGGTACATGGGAAGAATTTCGAGTGTCGGTTCTTCCATATATTCACAAAGCCGGTTACAACACCATCCAATTAATGGCCATTCAAGAACATCCATATTACGGCTCCTTTGGTTATCATGTTAGCAGTTTCTTTGCAGCTTCAAGCAGATTTGGAACCCCCGAAGAGCTTAAAGCCCTGATTGACGATGCGCACGGTTTGGGAATAAGGGTGATAATGGATTTGGTGCATAGCCATGCGGTAAAAAATGAAGTTGAAGGAATAAGCAGATACGATGGCACTTTGTATCAGTTTTTTCATGATGGTGAGCGTGGCAACCATCAAGCCTGGGATAGCAGATGCTTTGATTACGGAAAAAATGAAGTGCTGCACTTCTTGTTGTCTAATTGCAAGTTTTGGTTGGAGGAATATGGTTTTGATGGCTTTCGGTTCGATGGGGTTACAAGTATGTTGTATCGCGACCACGGTTTGGGTATCAACTTCATGGACTATGGCCAATATTTCAACGAAAACCAAGACGAGGATGCCATTGCCTACTTGTATTTAGCCAACAAGCTTATAGGAGAAGTAAACCCCCATGCACTCTCCATCGCCGAAGAAATGAGCGGTTATCCGGGTTTGGCTTTGCCACAAAAGGAAGGCGGTATTGGCTTTTCGCACCGCTTGGCAATGGGTTTGCCCGATTATTGGATTCGCACCATTCGCGAACAAAGGGTTCAGTTCTGGCATGTGGGCGAAATGTTTTACCAACTCACCAACAAAAGAGCCGATGAAAAAACCGTGCATTATGCCGAATCGCACGACCAAGCACTTGTGGGCGACAAAACCTTGATTTTTTGGCTCATTGACCAAGAGATGTATTGGCACATGAGGATTGACCACAACAATTTGGTAGTAAGCAATGGCTTAGCGCTGCATAAGATGATCCGACTTATTACCCTTGCTACAGCCGGCAACGGCTACCTGAATTTTATGGGCAACGAATTTGGGCATCCGGAATGGATAGACTTTCCCAGAGCCGACAACAATTGGTCGTACCATCATGCTCGGCGGCAGTGGAGTCTTCTGATGGATGAAAACCTAAATTATTGTATGCTTGGCAACTTCGATAGGGAGATGGTCGGGCTTGTGAACAAAACAAGACTTCTTTCCTTTGCCAGTGTAAATAAAGTTGCAGAACATATTGATAGCCAAATAATTGTTTTTGAAAGGGGTGGATTTATTTTTGCATTCAATTTCAATCCATTCGAATCCACCGAAGATTTTGAGATAGAAGTACCTAAAGGAAAATACAGAATCTTGTTAACTACCGATAGCCTGCATTTTGGCGGCTTTGCCCGTATTGACACCCAAATGCTCTATCCTACTTCGATGATTGAAGGAAAAGAAACCCTAAAACTTTATCTGCCTGCACTTTGCGGTATTGTATTACAAAAAATAAAACTATAATGTCAAAAATAATCAAGCTAACACGAGATTTCGATGCTACACCCGAAGAGGTCTATTATGCACTTACCAATCCATTTACTATTTCACTTTGGACGGGCGAAGAAGCCGAAATGAGTACTGATCCCAACTCCGAATTTAGCATCATGGGAGGAGATATTCAAGGGCGTAATCTACAATTCGAGCCAAATAAACTCATTCAACAAGAATGGTATTTTGAAGGAGAGCAGGAGAAATCTATTGTAACCATCCGATTAGAACCCCATAAAGCAGGTACGCGAATGTTTGTAGAGCAGACCGGTGTGCCCGAAGATGCCTACGAGAACTTACTGGAAGGTTGGAAAGAAGCATATCTAAGTTCTCTAAAGCTTTTTTTTGAGGATTGACACGGGAAGAAGGAATGCCTTCGATTTGAAATAAGGTATTGAGTAAAAAGAATCAAGATTTTTAGCCAAACTTGCTGTTTATCAAACGGATAATCAGAATTTTCAATTTTTCTGTATATATTTATACCCAAATAAGTAATGGAAAATTCACTTCAAAAATTTGCAATCATGACTGACACAGTATTTTTAGTTGCTTATGTTATCCTGATTTCGTTAGCAATTTTTCTAATGTTTTGGGCGATACGAGATGTATTTAGAAGGAAGGAAAGCAAATTCTGGCTTTTGTTGATTCTGTTTGCACCTATTTTTGGCTCAATTTTCTATTTTCAGGTAAGGAATAGAAAATTAAGTGCTGCAAGATGATTTTTTTAGGTACGGTATTAATAGAGGGTTTCTAAGTTTTAAGTTGATGGAGTCAACTTTATATTTCTTTAGTTTTTTCGAGTTAGCCACCAAAGGGCGGTTGCTAAAGCGATGAACTTTGGTATCCAATTTCTATAACCCTTTGATGCATGGATATCATCCATTGTAAAAGTAATGTGTTGTAGGATTTCACAATCTTAGACCGCAATTATCGTTCAATTTCAAGTAATTGTAGATTTATCGGAGCTAATTTTTTAAAAACCCAAATATCAACATCCATGAAAGCCTTCATCGTTCTATTCCTTGGAATGGTAATTGTTTTTTTCTCTTCTTGTGCTAGTACAGTTCAGGTGGCAGTTCCCCTCAATCCCCAAACCAACCTTTTTCCTGCAAATCCGCGTAAGTTGGTTAATGTGTCTATAGACTTGCCCATGAATGCAGATACCCTAAGAAAAATGTTGGTGGTGCAAAATTCTGAATACCTATTGGCAATGGGACAATATATGAATTTCTTTGAGCGGGTATTAACCGTGGATAATTTTGAAGCTGAGTTGATTAGAGCAGGTTTGGCTGGAGAAGTTGCTTCTCTTACCAGCATCCTTGGGGCAAAAAGAGCATATACCCTTTATCAACCATTTGTAATTCTCACCCTCCTAAGCGAACGCAGGCAAGGCGAAGGATGGTTTGCAATGTTGCGGCTTTATGACCCTAAGACAGCAAGAGTGGTTTTTCAAAACGAAATATGGCTGAATCTTTTTTGGGATGCATGGACAGACAGAGGAACCATGTTTCCGTTGTTCAATTCGTTGTTGGAATACTTGAGAAGACAAGAAAATGTCAGCTCAAAGGGTATAAATTAATTGCTGACTTTTAAAATGCAATTCTTGCAGCCTGCAAAAGGGTACAGGTGAGGTTAAAATATGGTTGAAAAAAAGTTGTAATGCTTCCTTTTATTGATTTTCACACACATCAGCCTCATCGTTCAGGCGTTTTTTCTATCAGAAATGCTTCACCCCATGATTCCTTGCTGTTTTCAGATTCTTCGCCCGATTATATCTCTGTGGGATTGCATCCTTGGCTAATCCTACAAGATTTTAATTTGGATGCACTTTATGAGCAATTGTATTATTTGGCTGGTTATTCCAATGTAATAGCCATTGGCGAAACGGGAATGGATAAGGCTATTGCAACGGATCTGCAAATGCAGATGGATGTTTTGGAAGTGCATATCAAAGTTTCGGAAGCTTTGCGAAAACCCATGATAGTGCATTGCGTGAGATTGTATCAGCAACTGCTTGCGCTAAGAGCAAGGCATAAGTGTAAGCAGCCGTGGATTTTTCATGGTTTCAATGGTTCTGCACAATTGGCTATGCAGTTGCTCAAAGCCCATTGTTTGGTTTCTTTTGGGAAGGCAATCCTTCAAGGCAATATTCGTGCTGCACATCGCATTTCGCAATTGGAATTTGGGCAGTTTTTTTTGGAAACCGACAATTCGGGCGAAAATATTGAAGATATTTACGGTATGTGTGCAAGTATTAAAAAAGTGGAGGTTGAAGCTGTGAAAGAACATATTTTTGCACTCCTAAAAAAAACCATTCCAAACCTCGATTTATGAATCCGTTTTCGTGGCAGGAGCGCACCGAACTTTTATTGAAAACTGCCAATGTTGAAAAACTGCGAAACTCCCATGTTTTTATTGCCGGATTGGGAGGGGTAGGGGCATTTGCTGCAGAGATGTTGTGCAGGGTGGGCATTGGCAGACTTACCATAGCCGATGGAGATTGCGTAACCCCCACGAACATAAACCGTCAGCTCATTGCGCTACAATCTACCCAAGGTCGCCGCAAAGTAGAAGTTATGGCCGAAAGGCTATACGACATAAACCCGGAGTTAAACCTTACTATTCACGATACATTTCTGCGCGATGGTATAACCCGTCAGTTGGTAAATCAGCCCTTCGACTATGTGGTAGATGCCATTGATACGGTAAGCCCAAAGATTTTCTTCATCCATCATGTGGTAAGCAGTGGGCTGCCGCTCATAAGCTCCATGGGAGCCGGCGGCAAATTAGACCCATCGAAGGTATTTGTAGCAGATTTTGCTAATACCTATCAATGCAACCTTGCCAATCAGATTAGAAAAAAACTGCGAAAATTGGGCGTAGATTCCGGTTTCAAGGCTGTTTTTTCTACTGAGCCGGTTTGTCCGGAATCGCTCATGTTCATAGAAAATGAATCTAACAAAAAAACTTCGGCAGGAACCATATCTTATTTGCCCGCAATCTTTGGTTGCTACTGTGCTTCGGTGGTTATACGCGACCTTTTGTTTATCCCCTATGAGCTAGCCTTGCGCCCAACATCCAAAAAGAATCCAAAAATTAACAAAATCATCCAAACCAAATCGCCCAAGGATTGTTTAGATGAAGCACATTAAAATATTGCACATATAAAGAATGAAAGAATCATCCGACAAAAAGACCTTCAGACCGTTGCAGAAAATTTTCACCGCGGTTCCCCCTAAATACGATTTTCTCAACAGGTTGCTCACATTGTGGTTTGACCAGAATTGGAGAAAAAAAGCCGTAGAAAAAATCCTGGATAAGAATCCGCGCAGGGTTTTAGATCTGGGAACCGGCACTGGCGATTTGGCATTGCGCATTGCCAAGAAAGGCGGCAAAAAGGTGGAAGTGCATGGTCTCGATTTCAGCAAGCCCATGCTCGAGTTGGCTCGCATGAAAGCGCGAAAACTGGGTTTGGATAGGATAGAGTTTCAATTTGGAGATGCTGCCGCTATTCCTTTCGACACAGGTTATTTCGATGCTTTGGGAATTGCTTTTGCCTTTCGCAATCTCACCTACCGCAATCCCGACACCCAAAAGTTTCTTAGCGAAATTTTGCGAGTGCTTCGTACCGGCGGGCGATTTGTAGCTGTAGAGACAAGCCAGCCCGATAATCCCATTTTAAGAAAACTTTTTCATCTACAGATGAAATATCTTACATATCCTTTGGGAAGCCTTTTATCTGGCGAAAAAGAAGCCTATAAATATCTGGCCGAATCTTCAATTCGATTTTATAAACCTACAGAAATGAAAGAAATCTTGCTGAAAGCTGGATTTTCCAAAGTGAAATATACGCAATTGACAGGCGGAGTGGCAGCATTATGGGTATGCACAAAGTAAGGCGTAAAGCATTGGTTGAATGCAGAAATTTTGATAATAATTCTCATTAAATCATCCAATTTTTATAGAAAATTGCATTTGCACCCAAAGCATTTTTTATGAACTAATCCATCATGGGTGCAAACAAAACAAACGCTGAAGATGCACTAGCTTCTTCAGCGTTTGTTTTATAATAGCCTTTTGTTCTACTTCTGAATATCGTAAAAACACATTTTGGGCGAAAAAATCTTGCCGGCAGTTTTTAGTTTTTTAATTTCCTTTTCAACATCTTTTTTTTCTAATCCTGATGCTTCAGCAATTTCGCCTGGGCGCATAGGCTTGCCTGCAGTCTCCAAAGTTTTAAGAATTTTTTCTTGCGTTTCCATAGCAAAGTGTATATTTGGTTTTTAAAATTTATCGGGTAAGAAACCCAATGATGAACTGATACAAAATTGGGTAAAAATTCAAAAATATTCAACAATTATTCAAAAACTTGTTGAAAATTATAATTTATAATGTTTAATATTTTCAATTCGCTGAATAGCAGTGTTTTGCATTGTGTTTTTGTTTGATTAGTAATTTATACTTGTTTTAAATTAATTTACAAAACGCTCATTATTAGCTTTATAAGCATCAATTTGGCAATGTATATTTTTACCCAGTTTTGTTTCTGATAAATATTAAATTATAACTTTGTCGGTCATTATTCATAAAGATAGTTTCCAAATCTACAACAACATATTCGAAATACCTATCAAACATGGCAAAAAGAGGCGATATTGTAATAAACATTGAACAATGCAAGGGCTGTGGAGTGTGTGTTCCAGCTTGCCCTCAAAGTGTAATCCAGCTTGGTAAAGAAGTGAACAAGAAGGGTTATTACTTTCTTACAAAAGTGAATGACAAATGCACGGGTTGCACCAATTGTGCAGTGGTTTGCCCCGATGCGGTTATAACGGTTTATCGTGCGAAATAATAGTTTCAGGCATTATCAATAATTTTATAAAAGCAATGAAGGAAATACGATTAATGAAAGGCAACGAAGCAGTAGCCGAAGCGGCTATTCGTGCCGGTGCCGATGCATATTTTGGGTATCCTATTACACCGCAATCGGAGGTTATAGAGTATCTGATGGCAGAAAACCCCGAAGAGCGAACCGGCATGGTGGTCTTGCAGGCCGAAAGCGAAATAGCTGCCATTAATATGGTTTATGGAGCAGCTGGTTGTGGCAAACGAGCAATGACTACATCATCAAGCCCTGGTATGAGCCTAAAGATGGAAGGTATATCTTATTTGGCCGGCGCCGAACTTCCATGTTTGTTGGTAAATGTGGTGAGAGGTGGCCCGGGCTTGGGTACCATTCAACCTTCCCAATCCGACTATTTTCAGGCTGTGAAAGGTGGCGGGCACGGAGATTATAGGATGATTGTACTTGCTCCGGCAACCGTTCAAGAAAGCGTGGACTTTGTGAAAAAGGGCTTCGATTTGGCTTTTAAATACCGCACTCCTGTGATGATTCTTTCTGATGGAATCATTGGTCAAATGATGGAAAAAGTGGAATTGTTTGAGCAAATGCCCCGAATGACCGAAGCCCCTGAATGGGCTACAGTTGGTAAAAAACCCGGCAAACCTGCCGTGGTAGTTACCTCCTTGCAGTTGCAGGCCGAGGAGCAAGAAAAGGTTAATCTTCGTTTGCAAGCCAAGTATCGCGAGATAGAGCAAACCGAAGTAATGTACGAAACCTACCAGTGTGAAGATGCAGAATATCTTTTCGCTGCTTTTGGATCGGCTGCTCGCATTACCCGCAAAGCTATGGAATTGGCAAGAGCAAAAGGGATTAAGGTAGGTTTAATAAGACCCATCACACTCTTCCCATTTCCATATCAGGCCGTTAATGAGCTTGCAGGTAAAGTAAAAGGTATTCTCACAGTAGAGATGAATGCCGGGCAGATGGTGGAAGATATAAGGTTGGGTGCTTGCGGAAAAACCAAAGTAGAGCATTTTGGACGCTTTGGTGGCATGATACCCAATCCCGATGAGATACTTGCAGCATTAGAACAAAAAATTATTGGAGGATAGTTATGGCTGAAAATATTATATGTGCGGAAAATCTGGTTTATAAGAAATCAGAAGTGCTCACCGACAGGGTTATGCACTACTGCCCAGGCTGCGGTCATGGTACTGCCCACCGCCTTTTGGCAGAAGTAATCGAAGAAATGGGCATTCAGGAACAGACTATTGGTGTTGCACCGGTAGGCTGTGCTGTATTGGCGTATTATTATTTTAATGTGGATATGTCGGAAGCTGCCCACGGCCGAGCACCAGCGGTTGCCACAGGTATAAAACGCGTATTCCCCGAAAAGTATGTATTCACCTACCAGGGCGATGGCGATTTAGCAGCTATTGGCACTGCCGAAACGATTCATGCGTGCAATAGGGGCGAAAATATCCTTATTGTTTTTATCAACAACGGAATTTATGGTATGACAGGAGGACAAATGGCTCCAACCACTTTGCCCGGAATGAAAAGCTCTACTTCTCCTCGTGGTCGCGATGTACAGAGCATGGGAAACCCGTTGAAAATGACCGAACTCGTTGCCCACTTGCCCGGAACCTACTATGTTACCCGCCAAGCAGTACATACGCCTGCCAACGCAAGGAAGGCAAAACGGGCTTTAAAAAAGGCATTAGAATACCAAAAATTGAACAAAGGAACTTGCCTTGTGGAGATAGTATCCAATTGCTCTTCGGGTTGGAAAATGACCCCGGTGCAGGCAAACCAATGGATGGAAGAAAATATGTTTCCATTCTACCCACTTGGCGATATTAAAGTTCCTGAGTAATATTAAACACATATATTAACATGACAGAAGAATTAATTATAGCAGGATTTGGTGGGCAGGGCGTGCTATCCATGGGACAGGTAATTTGCTATGGTGGCATTATGGAAGGACTCGAAGTAAGTTGGATGCCTTCTTATGGACCCGAAATGAGGGGAGGCACGGCAAATTGTACGGCAATCCTTAGTCAAAATCCCATCAGCTCGCCGGTTTTGAATAAATTCGATACCGCTATTGTTCTAAATCAGCCATCTATGGATAAATTCGAGAATGCAGTCAAACCAGGTGGTCTTTTGATTTACGAGCGAAACGGGATGATTAGAAAACCCAACCGAAAGGATATCACTATCTGCTCAATTGGTGCTTACGATGAATCCCTAAAAATGAACAATGTAAAAGTTTTTAATATGATTGTTGTTGGAGGGTTTTTGAAAGCGAAACCTATTTTGCAACTCGATAATGTGATAAAGGGACTTGAGAAAGTATTACCAACGCGCTATCACAACCTCATATCGCTTAATAAGGAAGCCATTCTTGCAGGAATGAATATTATTTCTTTTGAGTATAAGCCTTAGTAAGTTGGATAGAAAACATATTACAAGAGGAGTCTTTCTGCCAAGACTCCTCTTTTGTGTTTATTTAACCCGATTTAACTTATACATTATGAATGCATTGCATTTTTATTGATAAAATTATGTACCTTTGCAACTGAAATTAATATGCAAATATTGCCACTGCCTATACTACCTTTGGGAAATTTTTTCTCAAGCCATTTATGGGGTTGGTATTAAGGTTTAGTTGTTCTATATTTGCACCCTCAAAAAAAATCCATTAAAGTGTTGTAAAATGCAAAATAAAGGTTTGATAAGGTTTTTTGCCATAGCCTTAGCGGTGGTGAGTCTGTATCAACTGTCGTTTACTTTTATTGCCCGTAGGGTAGAGAGCGACGCCAGAAGGTATGCACAAAGCGAGAAGTATGTAAATCTCGCCCAGACTATGGCTCAGGGTAACGAAATTATGGAAGGTTTTTTTCTCGACTCAATCACCAAAGATAGAGAAAGGTTTTATCTTGATTCGATGATGAATCTTCCGGTGTATAACTTGGGCATTGCAAGTTTTACTTTCCAGCAGGTAAAAGAAAGGGAGCTAAACTTAGGCCTCGACCTCAAAGGTGGTATGAATGTTACTTTGGAAGTATCCGTTCAGGATGTTCTTAGAGTATTATCGGAGTTTAGTGCCGATCCCACCTTCAATGAAGCTTTGGCACTTGCGGCCCAAGAACAAAGAGTAAGGCGCGAAGATTATTTAACCCTTTTTGGTGAATCGTTTGCACAAGTAGATCCTAATGCCCGCCTTGCAGCTATTTTCAGCACTGTGAAACTTAGAGATCGCATCAATGTAAACTCAACCAACGAAGAGGTACTCGCTATTTTACGCACTGAGGTAAATACAGCAATAGATAGGTCGTTTCAAATTCTTCGTACTCGTATTGACCGCTTTGGTGTTGCACAACCCAACATTCAAATGCTTCCTGCTACTGGTAGAATTCTTGTGGAACTACCCGGTATTAAAGAACCAGAGAGAGTAAGAAGATTGCTTCAGGGTACTGCAAGGCTAGAGTTCTGGGAAACATTCGAGTATTCCGAAGTTTTTCAGTATTTCATTGATATTAACGAAAGATTTAGGCAGGCCAATGTTGATGCTGTAGCTACTACCGACACGCTTGCAGAAGTGGTGGCACCCGCCGAAGAGCAACAGCCCGCCCAAGATCAGGAATTGGTTGACTTGTTGGCCGGAGATACAGCAGTAGTTGCTGACCAAGCCGATCAAGACATTGCCAGAGATAATCCATTATTTGCATTTCTAACCCCTGCATTTGTACAAGATCAAGCAGGTCAAATGGCACCTGGTGCCGGCCCAGTAGTAGGATATTCTGCAATAAAAGATACTGCTAGGGTCAATCACTTGTTGGCAGAAGCATACAGGCAAGGATTGCTTCCTAGAAACTTAAGGTTGATGTGGAATATTAAGCCTGTCCGTGGTCAAGAAAATTTGCACGAGTTGATTGCAATTCGCCAAACTGCCCGCGAGGGTGGCGCACCACTTACCGGTGAAGTAGTTGTTGACGCAAGGCAGGATTATAGTCCCACTGGAGAAGTGGTTATTGATATGGCTATGAATAGCGAAGGTGCGCGCACATGGCGAAGGCTTACCGCAGATAATATTGGGCGTGCTATCGCAATTGTGTTAGATGGTTATGTTTATTCGTTCCCAATTGTACAAACCGAAATACCCGGTGGTCGTTCGCAAATCACAGGGCAATTTACCATTACCGAAGCCCAAGACCTTGCGAATATTTTGGAAGCCGGCTCCATGCCTGCCCCTGTTCGTATTGTGGAAGAAGCCATTGTAGGTCCTTCTCTGGGTAGAGAAGCAGTCCAAAGCGGTCTTGTAAGTTTTGTAGCCGCTTTTGTTCTGGTGCTGCTTTATATGCTCTTCTATTATAACCGCGCCGGCTTAGTTGCTAATATCGCATTGCTTACCAATGTTTTCTTTATAATGGGGGTATTGGCATCTCTGGGTGCAACACTCACACTTCCTGGAATAGCAGGTATTGTACTTACTATTGGTATGGCTGTAGATGCCAATGTTATTATCTATGAGAGGGTACTTGAAGAATTAAAAGCTGGGAAGGGACAAAAACTTGCAATAGCTGATGGTTACAAAAATGCCTATTCGGCTATTATTGACGGCAATGTTACCACGCTGCTTACAGGTATTGTGCTCAATGTGTTTGGTTCTGGTCCGGTGCAAGGTTTTGCAACCACTCTTATTATTGGTATCCTCACATCATTGTTCACAGGTGTATTTCTTACAAGGATTGTATTTCAATTCTGGTTGGATAAAAACTCCAAGATTAGTTTTGATAGGAGAATTACAAGGGGTTTTCTCGCAAATACGAGTTTTGACTTTATTGGGGTAAGAAAGAAGTTTTATATAATTTCTGCAGTTGTACTTATTGTAGGTCTGGGATCGTTGGTGATTCGTGGCTTCAATATGGGTATAGATTTTAGCGGCGGTCGCAGCTATGTTGTTCGTTTCGATCAGGATGTGAATACTTTGGAGTTAAGAGATGTTCTGGAAGACCAATTTGGTGAAGCACCTGAGGTAAAAACTTTTGGTCCTCTCAGCCAGGTGAGGGTTACCACAAGTTATCTTATAGACGACTTAAATCCAGCAGCCGACTCAACTGCAGAAAGGCGATTGTTCGATGGTGTGCAACCGTTTTTCGCTACCCCAATCACTTTTGAAGAATTTACCAGCGACGATGAAGCTAAGGTTTTGGGTCGCATGAGTTCTCAAAAAGTGGGTCCAACCGTTGCGCGAGACATCAAAATCAATGCTGTGATAGCAGTAGTTATTGCCCTGATAATCATTTTTGCCTATGTAGCTATTCGTTTCAAAAAATGGCAATTTGGTGTGGGTGGACTTTCATCGCTGTTTCACGATACCCTAATTGTAATGTCGCTCTACTCCTTATTGCCAGGTTTGGCTCCGTGGAATATGGACTTAGACCAAACCTTTATCGCTGCAATTCTTACCATTATTGGTTATTCTATCAACGATACTGTGGTAATTTTTGATAGGATCAGGGAAAATATTAATCTTTTCCCAAAACGAGATCTGAAAACCAATGTAAACGATGCATTAAATGCCACGCTATCTAGAACTTTCAACACATCGTTGACAACTATTTTAGTGCTTCTGATTATCTTCATATTCGGCGGTGAAGTTATTCGTGGTTTCGCATTCGCTCTAATGGTAGGTATTACCGTAGGAACTTATTCGTCACTTTTCAATGCAGCTCCAGTAGCTTATGACCTTATTATGCGCAAGAAAAAGCAGTAGCAATACCACTTTTTAAATTATAAAAGCCGCTCTTCTTTGTCGAGGAGCGGCTTTTTGCATTTTGACTTTAAGAATTCTTAGCGGGTTACTGTGTTATTACAACTGTTTTACCCGATATGGGTCATCCTTTTCTCCTACTGCTTTTTGAAAAACCCGTAAAAGGTTTTGTCTGTTAATTAGTGCCAACATTGTTGTTTGTTCACGGGGATGAAAAATCTCACTGCGGGCTATAATCGCTCTATAAATACGAACCGCCTTCATGTTTTTGTAAACTTGAAGGCGATTTTTTTGATAATTACTAAGGTACCTAATTTTTTACCAGCACAAAGGTTTTTCTATTCTTGTTGCAAAGCATACCATTCGGTATTCTCTTTCAACTCCTTAGCACAATTTAGAAACTCATCTAATTTCATCTCGCGTAGATAAATAAGACCATGAGTTGCTCTGATTTTTGGATGCGAGTTCATATAAAAGTAATCCTTACCCAAAAGCAATCTAATATCATCAAATTGCTCTACCCATATTTTTTGCGACAATTCGCTCAATTTGCCATTGTGCTCATGACTTGGGAAGGATGCGGCAGCTTGGCTGGAATAGCAATTGGTAAAAGCACTATCCATTGCCGCCATCCCATTGAGAGAAACCGGAAAAATAATGTTGCTTTCCTCTGGATTAAATCTGATATATACATTTCTGTAGCCCCAAATTCTCAAATTACTGAGGTCGGCTTCGTCCTTCCAGAGTCTTAGAGCAGCAGCTATGGCTTGCAATACTTTGTAATGTATATCATGACCCATTCCCTCGGGGTCGAAAATGAGGCTAATCACTGTTGGTTTTATTTCTCTTAGCAAATTCAGTATAGGAATCACATCTCGTTCTTCTTCAGGTTGTTCTGTAAACATATCGCCTTGAAAGAACCCCAACCTTAAATGCTTCACATCTTTAACTTGTACACCATAGTGCGCCCATACCAACTCCTCTTCAAATTCCCTTAGCATACCCTTGAGCGTTTGAATGTCTGCTGGGTTTTTTTCGCCATCATAGCTGTTTTTCAGTCGAGTTAATACATTGTCAATGGTTTCTATGAGTTTTGCAACACTATCAACTCCGTATATGATTACCAAGGAGCGAACCAATCTGTGGCAAATTCCCCTCCTTTGCTTAGAAATTTGCTTAGATGCAATCTGGTTGAGATAATGGTTTACATCCTTATCCATTTTTAATTTGTACCCGTAGGTGAAAAAATCTGGATAGTTAAGCATTTGAATTTGGCCCTTAGCAATAAGTGCTTTGGTTTCCTCCAAAAGGTCGATAACAAACTTATTGGTTACGGCAGTGAACCCCGAGGTGAGAACTGCAAAATTGAATGTATTTGATGGAACCCTCACATGGTTTCCGATGAATGGCAGAAGACCAATGGTAATATCGTCATGATGTGGTCCGGTATGCAAAAAAACCTGATTTTCTTCCTTTTTTATACCTCTATGCATTTTGTTGGCAATGCTTTCTACAACAGATTGAACAATCTTTTCAGGGTTTTCCTTGCCGGGTATGAGTTTCGCATGGCGATCGTTTTCAAAATCTTCTAATGTGAGGTTGTGGCCATACTTTTCAACTTTTTTACAAAGATTAATAACTGCTTTTTCTGTTTTTTCGTGCGTCCAACTGTTATTCAAGAAATATCTATCCACGCTGTCGGTGAGTTTCGATGCAGCACCGGCCGTAAGGTAAAACCTGGCGTTTGGCAATTTTTGGAGCACACTGGCAGGGTATAGAATTGAAATGGGTGATTCCAATGAATCTTTTACGATTTTAGCCTTAGTGTCGCCCGCTGCGATAACTATAGCGGTAGCATTCGGATTTCGGGTGTTGGATTCTAAGCCTATTGTAATGACCAACCGCTTGGCAGAGACTTCGATACCGCCCAAATCGCCAGCCGCTGCTGCTTGAGTTTCATAGTTGGTAGCAGTTAGTCGTGTAGTGCTGCGAAGGTCAGATCCCCGTGCATTGAAAGCAATATGCCCATCGGGGCCTATGCCTCCAAGAAAAAACCCAATTCCTCCCTTGTCAATAATTGCCTGTTCATAAGAGCAGCACCACTCATCTATGAGAAATATGGATTTTTGCTGAATCTCTTCTGTTTTTGAGCGAGATTCCCTGTATCTAAGCGATAAATCGATTTCGTAATTCGGAAAGACTTCCAAGAAATGCCTTCCTCCAGCCATTAAAATTTCATCGGAATTGATAAGGAGAGCTTTTTTTGGGTCGAGTCCAAACTCTTTGATGTAGTAATTAGATACATAATGGAAATAGCTGTTCAATTGATGGGAAGGTATTGGATAATATTCATCAATCTGAACGAAATGTAATGCCGACAAATCGGGTTTTGCCGCAAGTGTTAATCCAAATTTTTCCCTTACTTTTCTTATTTCATTTTTATCCCAATTTTTGAGCAAGAAGGCAGTCCATTTTATAAAAAACTCGGGAGTACGACCGGTGGGGAGGCTGATTACCCCATCAGGATTTTCGCTTGCCCATTCCAAAAACCTTAATGATGTAAGCAAACCTAACTGTGGGAAATTATTCACAACCAAATAAGGTATCTTAGTGGTTGGCAACGCTCGGTTGGAATTTGATTGAAAAATTTTCTCAACATTTGAGTAAAATAAATTGTTGCTTGTGTCAAGCACTGCGATGTTGTTAGGTTTCATCATTTTAAAATTTTTTGGTTTGATCTTTTTCAAAGCACATTAATTAAAACTAAGGGTATGCTGATTCTTGGATAAATCGTTTCCAGTTCTGCCGCTGGACGGTAAATGGTACGAGTTACAAGTTACAAGTGGTTGGCTCACAAATCATATTTTTCGTCAATATGTGGTCAAAAGTTTATTTTCTGTAAATTCTACTAAATCAAAATATTAAATGCAATCTTTGCTAATAAAATTGCGTTGAATTTTGTGTTTTTCAAATATAAAATATGAATTATCAACACATTGCAACAAGCATTTAATTAATACCATCTTAGTAATGGTTCAAATTTATAAATTAATTCTTAATCTCAAAGTCTGATATAAAACATTTTTAAAACGAAATTAACATAAATATGCATAAAAATCTTATGGCATATTTCATTAATTTTTTTGCATTAAAATGTTCTTCATAAAAAACATTTACAAATAATTAATAAAAAACAAATATGTTGATGCTTAACATCTACATTAGCTTGTAAAAATGGATTTTGGTTTCTGCCTTAGCATCTTGCCAATCGGTAATGAAATTTTAATGAATTTTATTCAGATACCAATATTGGAGTTTCAGGAGGCGTAGTTCAAAGTCTCAAATAAATATTACTTTGCTTAAAGGCAAGTTCGTTTTCGGTAGAAGTCGTTTTGTTAATAGAATCCATTAAATTTGCTTAGTAAATAATTTGAGATGCTAAACGGTTTTATACTCTTGTTTGGAATTAGCGGTGGCGAACTGCTAATTATTTTTTTGTTGGCAATTGTGGTTTTTGGGCCAAGTAAAATTCCCGAAATAGCGCGTATGATCGCCAAAGGGGTCAATGAAGTCAAGAAAGTACAACGGGAGATTAATACCGAAATAAACAGATACTCTGGCGATATTGAAAGGGAGGCCAGGCAGATGCAACGAAGCCTCGACGA